>JBAXYX010000161.1:0-5562 GCA_041670625.1 Lentimicrobiaceae bacterium
AAGCAGAGCGTACCAACTTATTGACACCGGGTTCACTCAAACCGGCATCTTCCAGAAACTCCTTCCGGTCGTCCATACTTTCCAGTTCAGCAATTTCAGCTTCCAGCGCACCTGCAATGACCAATACTTCAGCATGTTCATCTTTGAGCGATGCTTTCAGTTCGTCAACGTATTTATTACCTGATTTAGCTGAGGCAGCATCCACATTGCAAACATAAATAACCGGTTTGGCAGTCAGCAGGTACATATCCTCAATCACCTTTAATTCCTTTTCATCAAGTTCCAGGGTTCTGACAGACAGGAAATTCTCCAGGTGGTTTTTCACCTTTGTCAATACATCAATATTCTTTTTAGCATCTTTATCACCGGTCTTTACCAGTTTCTCCATACGGGCAATCTTCCTGTCCACCAGGTCCAGGTCACGAATCTGGAGTTCAAGGTCAACTATTTCACGGTCACGTACGGGATTTACCGAACCCTCCACATGAGCCAGGTTTTCATCGTCGAAGCAACGCAACACATGTATGATTGCATCCGTTTGCTGAATATCGGCAAGGAACTTATTACCTACCCCTTCACCCTGACTAGCTCCTTTAGTTAAACCCGGAATATCAACAATCTCAACCGTTACCGGAACAATCTTGGCTGACTTGACAATCGCATCAATTTCATACAATCGTTTGTCAGGGACAGTGATCTGCCCGATATTAGATTTGTTGGAGGTATATGCAAAGTTGGAGGTCTGACCCTTCGTGTTGGAGATACAATTGAATAGGGTAGTTTTGCCTATATTGGCAATGCCTACTATGCCGCACTTTAAAGCCATCTTGAAAGAATATTGGTTAATTATTTAAGAAGAGTTCTATTATTTAATATTTTGATAATCAAATAAATATGCTTATATTTATATTTCAAAACCAGATAACATAAACAATGCAAAAGCAAATGTACAAAAAAATGAGGCAACAATGGACTTTTTGATGAGCAATTTCATAACGAGTAACTGTCAGGTATTAGCAATCCGTTAGAGGCTATAAGCAAAGTGCTTGGTTTTGTAATGTTTAGGCCATTTCGTGAAGCTGAACTATTAAATAAAGACAAAAAGAATAATCCAAATGCAAAACCTTTCCATATTGTGTTGATGTTTAAGATTTTGATACTAGTACAGTACTATTTCCTGAGCGGCGAACAAGTTGAATACAATATTTTGTCGTTAACTATATTTTATTTATAAAAATATTTTTCACTAGTTCGTATGCTTCTTGTGGATCGTAGTTTTTTCCATTGCGTAGTAATAGTAGCGTGTCGCCCAGAAATTCAACATCTTGCATTTTTTCTTCCATATTCTTTAGAAATTCATTTTTCGTTGGTGGGTTATCTACCACAAAATTCATATACTTCCTATAACATGTTAGTACTTTGTCAGCGTTCAATTCTTTTTGAGTTATGGCTGTATATAAATCAAATAAATCACGGCCTTTGCTTCGTTGGTAGAGTGCCCTTAGTTTGGTACCCAACAACTCCTCGAGCGCATACGTGGTAATTTCGCAGCTATCGGTGTACCACTGACTCTTTATTGAAAAAGGAAACTTTTTAATGCCTATTACACAGAAATGCTCACGACAATTTGTTTCTACTTTTAATCGCATAGGCATAGCCGGTGCAATTTCTGACTCAAAGCGAAAAATCAAGGTATTATTGTTTGCTTTTTGTTTAACAACCGGTTTGCCCAAAAAAGCCAATACGTCTCTGATTCGATCAATTGTTTCTTTTATAGGTTCGGCAGTTATTTGTACTAAATCAATGTCTTCCGAATAACGAGGCTGAGGTGAAAGATACAGTTTGTGTAGTGCTGTTCCACCTCTGAAAGCTAAATGATTTGCGAGAAATTCATCCTTAAATAATTCAGTTAATGCCCGACAGATAACCAAATCTTGTTCTATTTGCTCATTTGTTTGCCATGGTACATTATGCGACCATTCTGTAATATATGCTTGTGGTATCATTTATTTTACTCAGTCATCAATTTGAATTTCTGTATTTACTATTACTTTCCAGCGTTCGCTAGATAAAAATCCTTTTACAGATGCAGACGTTTTAAGTGGCGTTCTAAAAAAAGCCACCTTCTTTTTTTGTAAAGCTTTATATAAAGCATTTGATAACAATTTGTTTCCTAAGATTTCTTCCAGTATATATCCAAGTCGTTGCAATGCTGTAGCCGGAACATGTTCAAAAAGCTCATTGCTAAACATTTCAGGATTAATTGATTCCACTAATTCATTTAATACTGTTGAAACCCGATTTATTCCACCCACTCGTTTCTCAAATTGTATTAAATCACAAGCCGTAAGGGCAGGATTGGAAACTTTAAGATAGCCGGTTTCCGTTTTTTTTAACTCTAAGAGAGTTTCCGGAATGTCCCGTTTACTAATATAATTTATTTTTAAACCTTTTTTTTGGGTTGTGCGTAAGACAGGGAAATTCGTAATTACATAAAATTCTTGGGGTTGCTGGTGAGAAGCACCATAAAAACCGGCCGCATTGAGCAATGCCAAATAGTAAGGTCGATCAATATTCTTCATTAAACCATCTAAAAATAAAGCAGGAGGTAGAATACCTTTTGAAGAATATTGCGATGGAATAATCAGATAATAGCTTTTATAAATTGAAATAATCCTTCCTTTTAACGACAAGCGACTTAATGCTCTTTTTGCGGCAACTTCCGTATAGCCAGGTAGCTCATCGGCCAGCAACTTTAATGAGAAAGCATACCTTCCATGTGATTGAAGGTTCTCTATCCATTGGCTTAATGATATTTCTTCTTGATTGCCCATTGAAGTGATTTTTTGCCAAAGATACCATTTTACGGTACTTTTCGCAAATGATCTATCTGTTTTATTTCCTTGTTTGCTTTTTAATAATATGGCCGGTAGTCTCCCCGGCAAGTTGAATCCTGCTTTTATATCATCGACACCCGGATATTGATGGTTGATGAACGGCCCTTATCATCCGAGCAGGTAATGGTATGACTGCCTTTGGTTGCTTCAAAATAAACGACTTCCGCAGGTGCTGATTTTTTATAAAACTTTTTATTAATGTACCAAAACACGTGGGCGGTACCATTTTCACTAATACTCTTGAGCATCAGGTGTTGATGCCTGCCTGCAATGACCAAATATTCCGCTCCATCAGTGAGTGATGTGATCACAGGCCCTTTTTCCTGTAACAGTGAATTACACTCCCGGTTATGTTCAGGGATTTTCTTATAGGGGATGTTCATTTCCTCATAATAGCTTACCAGTTGAGGCGGGAAGTTTGGATATAATACTGTTTTATAGCCTGTTGCAGGAACACAGTCACTGCAATAGGACATTGTTTCCTCCTTGTTGGTAAAAATCACTTTCATGTGATTACACCTTACAGATGGCGAAATACCGGGAAGGTAGTTTTCCATGACCTGATTATGACAGAAAGTATCAGGAATCATCCCTGTTTCAGAGCATACCAGCCTGAAATCAATATCCGGGGCAGGTTTAAACCAATCAGTATTTTGTACCCCAATCTGGTTAAAAAGCATAAACAATAACGGTACTGCACAATCGGTGCCGTTCAACTCCGGTATTCCGTTACCTATAAAGTTACCTATCCACACTCCTATCGTATAATCTTCATTGTAACCTATTGCCCAGCCATCCCGTCGACCGTACGATGTACCGGTCTTCCAGGCCACACGGGGCAGATTAGCAGTCATTTGATATTCATTAGGTAAATCGGGTCTCTTCAGCCCGGTTAATATTTCAGTGATCAGATAGGCACTCCCCGGTGATCCTATTCTGATACTTCCATCCTTGACCGTAGCTTCTGTGACATAATGAAGCGGTCTCCACACTCCTTGATTGGCAAAGGCTGCATACATACCGGTCAGTTCTTCAAGGGTTGCGCCACAGCCTCCGAGTATCAATGATAGTCCGACCTTTTTCTTATGCCCGGCTATCCACTTAAAGTCAGTTGATGCAAGCGCCCCGGTTAAATCATTTAAGCCCATTTTATCGAGCAAATCAACTGCCGGCACATTCAATGATAATGCTAATGCCTGTTCAATGCTTACACTGCCGCGGTAGCTTTCGTCATAGTTCTCAGGGCGATACCCGTTAAAGTTAACCGGCACATCTGATACTACCGTCTTTGGACTCACCAAACCTCTGTCGAATGCAAGCATATACAGCATTGGTTTGAGTGCCGAGCCGGGCGAACGGATAGCCTGTACGCCGTCAACCTGTCCGCTGTATTGGTTTTCGTCAAATCCAGCCGAGCCAATGTAAGCCTCCACATTCATGGTGTGGTTATTCACTATCAGAACTGCTGCATTGTTTATCTGCATGGATCTCAGTCCCCTGATGTAGTTCCTGACAGCAGATTCCGCCTTGTTTTGCAACAACATGTTCAGGCTGGTCACTATCCGGTCACTTTCTGATTCTGCTTTTAACCGGTATGAAAGGTGAGGTGCTTGGCGGGGAACAAGATAATGCCTGGTTTCAAAGTCCTCAGCCAGGGCATCGGCAATCTGCTCCTGAGTAAATATCTTTCGCTCACCCATTCTCTTCAACCAGTAGTTACGATTTTGCAGTAATGTCTTATGATTCTGCGGCTTCAACACATTAGGGTTATTAGGAATAACTGTGAGCATAGCTATCTGGGCAGGACTTAATTCACAGGGCAGTTGACCAAAATAAATCATCGAAGCGGCCTTTACTCCTTCAATATTTCCCCCGTAAGGCAATAGATTCAGATACATCAGCAGTATCTCTTTCTTTGTATAGTGACATTCGAGTTGTAACGCCCTGAAGGTTTCTCTGAGTTTTGACTTAAAAGTACGTGGTGCCGGATTAAGCATACGTGCCAGTTGCATGGTAATAGTGGAAGCTCCTGAAGTACGCCGTCCCTTAATGGTATTATTGTATAATGCCCTGACTACCGATACCGGGTTAAAACCGGGATGGAAATAGAAGCATTTATCCTCTTTAAAAATGACCGCTTTGCATAATTCTGCTGATACCTCCTCTTGGTCAGCTCTTATCCTCCACTTTTGATCCTTACTTAAAAACCCGTGAATAATTTGCCCGTCTGATGAATAGATCATGGTTGAATACCCTCTTGCGAATCCGGGCAAAGGGGATATTAAATCAATTACTTTAAACAGGATGACCAGGAAAATCAACGCACCCACCGTCACTAAAAGCCACCGATGTTGTAACAGGCCTTTTATTTTAACGGGAATGGTTTTCATGTAAATCAAATTATAAGTTTAAAACCTGCTCACCCAATGATCCATTTCAGGGACTATTAATGAATGTACTTACTCTCTAATAATACCCCCCAATACTTGAGCACACACCTATATATTATTCGGCAAAGGCCTCTTTTATACCTGATTATTACCCGCCAAAGGCTTCATTTATACCTGATTATTACCCGCCAATGGCATTTTTATACCTGATACATTACATGCTAATGGTTGCTTGGGTATCTTTTTTAAAACCAATGGTAATTTTACCGGTGCCT
>JBAXYX010000162.1:0-5546 GCA_041670625.1 Lentimicrobiaceae bacterium
GTTGCATTGTTGACTCCCTCAAGATTTTTTGTCTGTGCTTCAATCTTTGCTGCGCAATTAGCACAGCCAAGACCTTCAAGTATAAATATTTTTCTCATTATTTAACCCTCCTTATTCTTGTTTCTGATTGTTTTCTCTGATATGCTCTAAACCTTTTTCAAAAATTTCTTTCACATGATCATCTGTGAGAGAATAAAAAACAATCTTTCCTTCTTTTCTATATTTAACAAGATTCGCTCGTCTCAAAGAACTTAGTTGGTGAGACATAGCAGACTTCGTCATATTTAATAGAACAGCTAAGTCGCATACGCACATTTCACTTTCATCAAGCGCCCACATGATTTTTGATCGTGTACTGTCCCCAATAACTTTGAAGAAATCAGATAAATCGGCCAATTCATCTTCATCCGGCATTTTATTTTTTACTGAGTCTACCACGTCAGCGTGGATTACATCACAATCACAACATATTTCATCTTTTGACATAATGATTATTCCTTTCAGATAGATTGGTTGAATGTGTATTCAATTGTATGGCTATATTATAGTTGAACGACTGTTCAATTGTCAAGTGCTTTGCTATATATTTTTGTAAATAAAATGTGAACCTTAGACTTTAATATTGACATTATTCGATTTGACGTTATACTGTTTATATTGAACAAATTGAATGTGAGGCATCAATATGGAAACTTATATAGAAGGGGCAAAGGTGTTTAAAGTACTTGGTGACCCAAAGCGTACAATGATTGTAGATATGCTTTCTTGTGGTGAGCTTTGTGCCTGCGATATACTTGGGAAGTTTGAAATGTCACAATCCACACTGTCGCACCATATGAAGCTGTTATGTAAAAGCGGGCTTGTCAAATCCCGTGACGAGGGCAAATGGATGTATTATTTCCTTGACATCGACGGTATTGCCAGTGCAAAGAAATTTTTTAACTCAATCACCACCGAAAAAGATAACTGCTTCTGTAAGAGCGATTCTGACTGTTACAAAGATTGTGAACTAAATGTCTGATTGCTGCTGTTCATCTGACGGTTGTTGTGACCAATTATAAACAATTGTCATCGACGGGAAAGTGGTTTCTTACGGTAAAGTTCTAAAAACAGAAGAGGTTGTCAAGATAGTGCAGAAGGTCAGGTAAATACTTTAAAATAAAAACCATTGTAGCAAGTGGTTATTATTTGGCATACTATATGAGTATATGAGCATATAAGGATAAGCTTGGAGGTGAAGAAAATGATAGAGATATTTAAAGCGCTTGGAGATGAAACAAGACTTCGTATATTAGCATTAGTATGGGATGGCGATATGTGTGTCTGCGAGATAGAAAAAAGTTTGAAACTGACTCAATCTAATGCTTCCCGGCATCTTACCGCGCTCAAAAGTGCTGGTATATTATCAAGTTTCAAAAAAGCACAGTGGACATATTATCAATTAAACGAGAAGTTTAAATCTGATAATAATTTCCTTTGGGAGTACTTACAGCAAAAATTAAAGGGTACGTCAGAATACCAAGCAGACAATGAAAGATGCAAGCAGTGTAAAGAACAAAATTTATGCAACAATAAAAATGGCGGCTATTAATAGCTGTAAATGCAAGCACAAATTCGATGTTATTTAGACTGACGGAGATTATTTATAAAGAGGTAATTATTTATGAGCAAAGAAAAAGCACACGGCATCGGTTTTTTTGAGAAGTATCTTACTATATGGGTGCTTCTTTGTATGGCAGCAGGAATACTTATAGGTAAGTTTTTACCGGGCATCCCTTCAGTTTTAGACAAGATGCAGTTCGCGGGGCAAAATATTCCAATCGCAGTTCTCATTTGGATTATGATTTATCCAATGATGATGAAGATTAATTTCCAATCTATAAAGAACGTAGGAAAGCATCCATTGGGTATCGTTATATCCAGCGGCAGTAGCTGGCTGATCAAACCTTTCCTTATGTTCGGGCTTGCATCACTATTCTTTTTGGTGGTTTTTAAAGCTTTTATCCCTGCAGACTTGGCAAAAGATTTTGTTACAGGTGCAGTCCTGTTAGGTACGGCGCCATGTACTGCAATGGTATTTGTATGGAGTCATCTGACAAAGGGCGATCCTGCGCATACTCTTGTACAGGTTTCGGTCAACGACCTGCTTATTCTTGTCCTTTTCGTACCGTTAGTTCAATTCCTGCTTGGTGTTAATAATGTTCAGATTCCGTGGGATACACTTATATTTTCAATAATTTTATTTGTAGTAGTCCCATTGGTTGGTGGTTTTCTAACACGCGCTTTGATGATAAAGAAAAAAGGCGAAGAATACTTCACCGAAAAATTTGTTCCTAAGTTTGACGGCATAACAACTTTGGGCTTGCTCTTGACTCTGATAATCATCTTTACTTTTCAGGGAGATATTATTTTAGAGCAGCCGCTATTCGTACTTTTGATAGCAGTGCCGCTTATCCTCCAGAATATTATCTCAGCTACTTTTACGTATCTGCTGTGCAAATGGACTAAGCAGCCTCATAATATCGCAGCACCGGCAGCTCTTATTGCCGCTTCTGATTTTTTTGAATTATCAGTGGCAGTTGCGATTGCACTTTTTGGCCCAACCTCTCCGGTAGTGCTTGCCTGTACGGTTGGAGTTCTTACAGAGGTTCCCGTTATGTTGATGCTGGTAAAGTTCATAAACAAAACCGGACATTGGTTCCCCCAGCCAGCGGCTGATAACAAATAACAACATTGAAGGAGATGTTTTCTATATGAAAAAAATGATCATTTATGAGCCGGCCATGTGCTGCTCAACAGGTCTCTGCGGAGTCGGCGTTGATTCTGAACTACTGAGAATATCAACAGTTCTTGCTAACCTCGAAAAAAATAACATCAAGGTTGAAAGGTATAACCTGACCAACGCTCCGCAGGAGTTTATCAAGAACGCGGAAGTCAATCAGCTTATCTCAAAAGGCGTTGACATACTTCCCGTTATTATGCTTGATGGAAAAGTGGTTATTACCAAAAGGTATCCGACTAACGATGAATTTATTTCCATGTTGAATGTACCGAGAAGCTATTTGGGTGAAAAACCACATCCTGTAAACAAGGTTAAAGTAACACCCAAAAATTCAGGCGGCTGCGGCTGTTCCGGCGGTAAGTGCTGTTAATGAAGGAAGGTAATCTGATGGAACTGTTTAATCCGCAAGCAATCAACCTCACAAAATATTTATTTTTTACCGGCAAGGGCGGCGTGGGTAAAACCTCAGCCGCCTGCGCCACTGCGGTTACTCTTGCCGACAGCGGGAAAAAGGTACTGCTCATCAGTACCGATCCTGCGTCGAACCTGCAGGATGTATTCAATACCGACCTGAATAATAAGGGCGTTAAAATAGAGGAGGTTCCAAATCTCGTGGTAGCCAACCTCGACCCTATTCAAGCTGCGGCGGAATACCGCGAGAGTGTAATCGGTCCATACCGTGGGAAACTGCCCGAAGCTGTGTTAACCAATATGGAAGAACAACTTTCCGGCTCGTGTACGGTTGAAATTGCTGCGTTTAATGAGTTTTCAAATTTCATCACCGATAAAAAAGCTCAGGCGGAATATGATTATATTATTTTCGATACTGCGCCCACAGGTCATACACTGAGGATGCTCCAGTTGCCATCCGCATGGAGCAATTTTATCAGTGAAAGTACGCACGGCGCTTCCTGCCTGGGGCAGTTATCCGGTCTGGAAAGCAAAAAGGATGTCTATAAGAACGCAGTAAAAACGTTAGCAGACGGAGAGCTTACAACGCTGATTCTGGTTTCCCGTCCCGAAACAGCGCCTTTAAAAGAAGCGGAGAGAGCGTCAAAAGAGCTTTCCGACATTGGCGTAACCAATCAGACTATGATATTAAACGGTATCCTGACCTCTTATGATGACGGCATATCCGAAAGCCTATATCAAAAGCAACAGGCGGCTCTTTTAGAAATGCCGGAGGGGTTAAAGGGAATCACCGTATACATGATCCCGCTTAGGGCCTATAACATCACAGGAATGGAGAATGTGAGAGCATTACTCATTAAAGATAATTATGTTGTTAGTGATGAAAAAATTAACGCTTGTACAATCCCGAGGCTTAGAGATGTTATCGATGATCTGTATAACAGCAATAAAAAGGTGATCTTCACAATGGGTAAAGGCGGGGTCGGTAAGACTACTATTGCGGCTGCCATCGCTTTAGGGTTGTCGGAAAGGGGTAAAAAGGTACACCTTACTACGACAGACCCTGCAGCTCATCTCAAATTTGTCATTGATGAGAGCAGCGGATTTACCATGAGCCATATCGATGAACATGCCGAACTCAAAAAATATCAGGAATCGGTTCTTTCTAAGGCAAGAGAAACCATGTCCGGAGATGATATCGCATATATTGAGGAAGATTTGCGTTCTCCCTGCACACAGGAAATCGCCGTATTTCGTGCTTTTGCCGAGATCGTGGAAAAGGCGGAAGAGCAAATTGTTGTGATTGATACCGCACCTACCGGGCATACACTTCTTTTACTTGAATCAACCCAGAGCTACAATCATGAGATAAAGCGTTCACAGGGCGACATACCGGAATCAGCAAGAAAATTGCTGCCCCGTCTTCGCAACACCGCAGAAACTGAGGTAATCATTGTAACGCTTGCTGAAGCTACCCCTGTATATGAAGCATTGCGTCTTGAAGAAGATTTGAAACGAGCGAAGATAGCAGCAAAATGGTGGATTATAAATTCCTCGCTGTATCGCACCGGCACAACAAATCAAATGTTATCCGCTAAAGCAAGCAATGAAATTGAATGGATCAATAAAGTGAATGCACATTCAAATGGCAAATTCGCCGTTATTCCGTGGAGTCCAGACGAAATTAAAGGAGACAAATTAAAAGAATTATTGAAATAGGGGGGAATCATCATGAGCGACACGAAACCAAAGGTAGCCTTCATCTGTGTCCATAACTCGTGTCGCAGCCAAATTGCCGAAGCACTTGGAAAGCATTTTGCCGCTGATATTTTTGAAAGCTATTCTGCTGGCACAGAGATTAAAGACCGTATTAATCCCGATGCGGTTCGTCTTATGAAACAGCTTTATGGTATTGATATGGAAATAACTCAGCGGCCCAAGTTGCTTGAGGAACTTCCACCAATTGACGTGGTCATAACAATGGGCTGCAATGTAGAATGTCCATTTCTGCCATGTAAACGTCGTGAGGATTGGGGTTTAGATGATCCGACCGGGAAGCCCGATGATGAATTTATCAAAGTAATTAAGGTGATTGAAACAAAGCTTCAAGAATTACGTACCGTTCTTGTTTAATAGGTGTTAAAGTGCACACCCTAAAAGTGGCACTGCACACCCTAAGCCTGATAGGGGGTGTGCATTGTATCATTTATGACGGTTATACACATATAAGAACGCTAATTTTGATACAGTGAGTATCGAGGTTAGCGTTCTTGTTTTTGCGCCTTTAGGCAGGTTGAGCACGAAGTGCGAAACAGACAACCACCCGCTGTGCGGGTGGGTAGCAAAGGTTATA
>JBAXYX010000163.1:0-5492 GCA_041670625.1 Lentimicrobiaceae bacterium
AATTCCTCAAGTTCTCCTTCGGGTAACTACATCGGTTCTTTTTCCATAACCTTTATTCAGGAATAAGCCCGTAATGCTCATGTCTGCACTCACTACCCACTGTCCGTTTCCGGGAATTATAGATAAGCTTCTGACACATAGTACGCAAACGACTAGCAGGCTTATTATGGTGAGTTGCATTTTTGCATTTGCCCTCCTCTTGATCGTTCCCACCAGGGTAAATGCACAAACTGACCAGGCAGATTATGAAGAGATAACCGTCTTTTTAATGGTACAGGAGGTGGGTGGTTATGAAATTGAGGCCATTTACATGAACGACAATATCTACATTAACCTGGGCGATCTTTTTAATTTGCTCAAGATTAATAATATTCCTTCAAAGGGTAATGATAGTATCACAGGATTCTTTTTGAATGAGCAGGATCTCTATTCTGTTAATGCCACTTTATTAACAGCCCGCGTGGGTAATACCCATTATAAACTGGCACAGACCGACATTTTTAGAACAGATTTAGGCCTGTATCTTAAAAATACCCTATACGGGAAACTGTTTGGTTTAAACCTCAACTTTAATTTCAGGAGTCTGTCGCTCGAACTAAAAACAACGCATGAGCTGCCAGTCATTAAAGAACTCCGGCAGGAACAAATGCGTAAAAACATCGACCGGCTGAGCGGCATCACACAAGTAGACACCACTCTTGATCGAGAGTACCATCTTTTTAGGGGTGGGATGGCCGACTGGTCAGTAATTTCAACCCAAGCAACCGGACGAACAAGTGATACCCGGGCCACATTAGCTCTGGGAAGCGAATTATTAGGAGGAGAAGCAACCGGTATGCTCAACTACTCCAGTTTAACAGGCTTCGATGAACGGCAGCAACAATACCGCTGGCGCTGGGTCAACAATGAATCAAAGATTGTCAGGCAGGTACAGGCAGGTAAAATCCCCATAAAGTCTACCTCCTCACTTTATGCCCCGGTAATTGGAGCTTCCATTAGCAACACGCCTACCACTTTCAGAAAGTCATTCGGTAGTTATATCCTTTCCGATTATACAGAACCAGGGTGGACGGTTGAGCTCTATATCAACAATGTAATCGTTGATTTTGCCACTGCCGATGCATCAGGGTTCTTTAGCTTTGATGTCCCTTTAGTATACGGTTCTTCACAGATTACTCTCAAATTCTATGGCCCGTGGGGTGAAGAACGGGTAAAAGAACAAACGATTAATATTCCATACAGCTTCCTGCCTGCCGGTTCCGTTGAGTACAACATTACCGGTGGTATGGTTCGCGATTCCTCTAATAGCATATTCTCCAGGGCAGAAACACAAGTGGGCGTTCACCGGAATATTACCGTTGGTGCCGGTATTGAATATCTTTCATCACTTGAAAAGGGACATGAGGCCATGCCATTCATGACTGCAACCGCAAGATTTATGAATAATTTCCTCTTTACCGGTGAATATACTCACGGAGTAAAATCAAGAGGTTTATTAAGTTACAGGTTACCTTCAAGCATATCATTTGAGCTCGACTACACAAACTATGTTCCCGGTCAGACCGCTATCAGTTTTAACTATCTGGAGGAACGAAAAGCCAGTGTATCAATCCCCATCCATATAAACAGCTTCAGGTCATTTGCACGGTTAGTTTACAAGCAGAATGTGCTTCCGCAAACTACCTATTCAAGTGCCGAAATGATGTTATCATCCTACATTAAAGGAGTCAGCACCAATTTATCAGCTTATGCAAACTGGTTGCCTGAAGCCAGTCCATACATCTATTCCAATATAGCCTTAGGGTTCAGGATTGGGAAAAACCTCAATGTTCGTCCTCAGGTTCAGATTGACATTACCAACAATCAGCTCATTTCCTATAAAGCTGAACTGGAAAAAAACTTTTCGCAAAAAGCCCATTTATCACTGATTTTTGAAGATAACATCCGGTCAAATACCCGAAACTTTGAAATCACCTTCCGTTATGATCTGAATTATGCGCAAACATCAACCTCTGCCCGCTTGTCAGGGAAAGATGTCACCACTACCGAAAGCGCTCGGGGAAGTTTCGCCTTCGGTAGCGGAAACGGGTATGTGCATGCCGACAACAGAACCTCTACCGGTCGTGGTGGTATCACTATCACCCCGTTCCTGGATCTCAATAACAACAATCTGAAAGATACAAATGAACCCATTGCTACCGGGCTATCTGTGCGGCTGAACGGTGGCAGGTTCCTTGATCAGAAGAAAGATTCCCTTATCCGGATTATTGAACTGGAACCGTATGCATCCTATCTTTTGGAATTTGAGGATACTGACTTTGAGAACATTGCATGGCAACTAAAAATGAAGGCTATCAGCGTACAGATTGATCCTAACCAGTTTAAGAAGATCAATGTGCCGGTTAAAGTTATGGGAGAAGCCAATGGTAATGTATATCTCAAAAAGGGACAAACAACTATCGGTCAGGGTCGTATTATTATAAATTTCTTCAATCAATCGGAAAAACTGGTCACCAGGCTTTTGACAGAATCTGATGGCTACTTCAATTACCTCGGACTACCTCCCGGACATTACTGTGCGGTTCCCGATAGCGGACAACTTAGTCGTCTGGGCATGCTGTCAGAGCCATCAACCTTTGAATTCGATATCTTACCAATGGAATATGGGGATATCATTGATGATATTACCTTTATCCTCACTCCTGTTAACCCGATTGAAGAACCGGCAACACACCCGACATCCGGTATTAAGGAAACAGGTATAAATCAGAAAGAAGTCATACAGGATTCAACTTCACAAAAGCAACCATCAACTGAAATCTTACACAGTCAATTCATCAGGGTTGGCACAGATTCAACTTTACAAAAGCAACCTTCACCTGCTGTTAAACCAGCAGATCATCGACCAGACAATATACAGGAAGTAAATACTCTAAATGCTGTACCACAAACAATTACCCAACCCGCCAATACCCAACAAGAAAATACCAAACCTGTCAATAAACAGCCATCCTCAACCCAACCATTAACTGCTCAACCGGAGAATAACATCAAGATTCTGCAAGGCACCTATAATCATTCAAATGGAGTATGGTTTGTTCAAGCCGGAGCTTATTCCAGGCTTCCGCTGGCTAAAAGCATGTATAACCTGATCCTAAAAACAGTCGGCTTAGAGTGTGCTTTGATTCAACAAGGGCCTTATTATAAGATATGGTTTGGCAACTATATCAGCAAAGCTGAAGCTCTCAACACTCTTATGATATTGAAGAATGCGGGCATTGAGAGTTATATAGGTAAATAATACTTATTTTTGCAACGGATACAGTGTTGTCTGTAATAAGAAACCATGATGATGGTCTATTTCCTGTCATGATGACAGCGACCTGATAATTTATGAGTGACCATTGTATTTCATTAATGATAATTTTGGTACTTGTTCGTGATAATTAACACCCGACAGTATCATTTCGATTTGCATCAGATAAACAATAGAAAATCAATAGGTACACAATAGGTACACATTAGATAAACATTCGATACACATCAGGTACACAAAACGTACACATCAGATAAGCATCAGATAAGCATCAGATAAACAATAGAAAATCAATAGGTACACAATAGGTACACATTAGATAAACATTCGATAAACATCAGGTACACAAAACGTACACATCAGATAAGCATCAGATAAACAATAGATATACGATGGAAACTATAACCAGTTTACAGAATCCGCGCGTGAAGAACCTGCTGCTTTTGCAGCAGAAATCACGTGAACGCACCAAACAGAATCTGGTAATAGTGGAAGGATTGCGTGAATCACATATTGCATTAATGGCTGGCTACTTACTAAAGGAAGCCTATATTTGCCTTGAAATATCAAAGCCTGTAAGTTCTTTATTCCCTTCAGATACTACTTCATTTCCTCTTGATACATCCTTATTCCCAAAAGAAGCAAGGATTTTTGAGATTAGCCGTCCGGTATTTGAAAAAATAGCCTATCGCGAAGGATCAGATGGCTTTATTGCCCTGTTTGAGCCTCGGGATTTGAAACTGCAAAATGTTAAGTTAAAAGCTAATCCACTGGTTATTATACTTGAGTCGGTTGAGAAACCTGGCAATCTGGGTGCTATTCTGCGTACTGCCGATGCTGCCAATGCCGATGCCGTGATCATTTGTGATCCGCTTACTGATATTTACAATCCTAATGTAATCCGTTCCTCTATCGGTTGTGTGTTTTCCAGGCAGGTAGTTGGCTGTAGCAGTGAGGATGCGCAACAATGGCTCTTACAAAATAATATTACCTCATATGCCGCTGAATTAAGAGCCTCATCCCATTATTATAAACATGATTATAAAGGTTCTGTGGCTTTTGTTATGGGTACTGAAGCAGATGGACTCACAGATAAATGGATAAACTTCTGTAATCATCGCATCATCATCCCTATGCTTGGCAGTATCGACTCCCTGAATGTATCTGTATCTACAGCAATATTGGTATCCGAAGCCATGCGTCAACGCGACTGGCATTAAGTGAACAGCACATCCCATCAGAATAAATAAGTGCATACCCATCAGGATAATTAAGAGCATCACCGTCAGGATCAGATGCTGTCACAGCAATTGATACAATGCCGTTTGCACCGATAGTTGCCGGATTTACCACCACCGCAGTGATGGTTGGATTATTATTGTCATCTTCATCCTTTTTACACGATGAAATCACTGAAACAATAATCATTCCCAAGAGGAATAGAAAACTTAAGGTTTTAATCTTCATACCGCTCCTTTTTAAATTGCTCATGTTATAATTGATGGCTCCATAAAAGAAACACATACTCACTATAATATTAAAATTACAACTGATAGAATGGTACTAAATAATAAGACAAAAAATGAGTGAAAAGTTTAATCACACTGTTAGTAAAATTTCAAGGTATAAAGGGTCCTTTTTTATTATTACCTCAATTTAGTTAAGAGATAATTGATTATATTTGTTTAACGTTTTAAAAAACAAGCACATGGGACTCATTAACTCTTTGAAAAAACTGTTTGGCACCTCAAAAGAGGTAGCTGAAGTAAAATCAGCAGAATTAAAGGAAAAGACTGCTGAAAACATTGAATCAGCCAAAGACTTAGCCAAAGAAGCGAAGGAAAAGGTTGAGAATGTCATGGAAGATATAAAGGATGTAGCATCCACTACCTCAGAGAAATTAAAAGACTTTGGTGAAAACATCCGAGAAAAAACAGGTGACACCTTGGAAAAGATGGATGATAAAGCAGCGGCAGCAGTCGATAAACTGGAAGGAAAGCTCAGGTCAACCCTTGGCAAACCTGAAGAGAAAGAAGATACTCCTGAAAGTGCTGCAAAGCAAGAAGACCAGGTTGCAGAAACCCCGACAAATGAAATAAAGGCCGAGCCAACACCTGAAGACCCTACAACTGCAGTGCCTGAGGCGCCTGTAGAATAAGTAAGTTCGGGCAACTAA
>JBAXYX010000164.1:0-5479 GCA_041670625.1 Lentimicrobiaceae bacterium
TATAGGGGTACTTATGGTTTTGGGTTGTGGTATCCTGGGTTCTTTACATGGGTACTTATGGTTTTTGGTTGTGGCATCATGGGTTCTTTACATGGGTACTTATGGTTTTGGGTTGTGGCGTCCTGGGTTCTTTACATGGGTACTTATGGTTTTGGGTTGTGGTATCATGGGTACATTACCTGGTTACTATTGGTTTTTGGTTGTGGTATCCTGGGTTCTTTACTTGGGTACTCATGGTTTTGGGTTGTAGTATCATGGGTTCTTTTTAAAAGTATTTTCAATTCGTACTGTTAAAACTATGCGTACATGAAAAGAATAATAAAGATAGGGTATTTATAAACAAAAACAGGCTCCTTTTACAAGGAGCCTGTTTAAATCAGATTCAATATATTTAGTAGAATAACAACCTGTTATCTTCTATTTCAGCAATTTTTTTCAGTGCATCATTGATTTCCCTCTGACACCTTGTAAGGAATGCATTTGACATCATTCGTTTATCCATGGTGAAATCAGCTTTTGGAGCAGCTTTAGTCATTTTGTCAGGGATGAGTACAAAAACAGCCTGATTGCCTTTAATAGGTTTTGACATTTGGCCTTCTTTCAGAAGGAACAGCGTACCGATAACTTCATCTTCTTTCCCGAAACCCGGAAGGTTAGTAGCGGCAAAAGCAACTTCAGCAGTATCAACACGCATAGCGAGTGCCGAATAGTTTAGTTCAAGATCTGCTTTTGTTTTTATCTCTTTATTAATGGTTGCAATTATCTTTTCAGCTTTCTTTTCACGTTTAACCAATGGTTCAATGTATTCTTTTACCTGTGCAAGAGTTGGGATTCCTTTTTCACGGATTTCCTTAAGGTTTGCCACTATATAACGTCCATCAAGATCAAACACATTAGAAATATTTCCTAATTCTGTATCTTCTTTAAATGCCCAGCGAACTATTTCTCTGGCGTTTTCTAGTCCGGGTAAAGAATTCTGATTAATAGAAACTCTTTCTGCAAGGCGTTTGGAGAGCTTTTTAGCTTCAATTTGTTTGTTGAAACTTGCAGCATCTTTAGCTTCTGAAGCAAACTTACTTGCTTGTCCGTAGATTTCCTGCATAGTTTTTGAACTAGGCTCCATTAAACGCTTAACGAAAGCAACTCTGACTTTTTTAGTAGGGGTAGTTTTACCGGTAATTTTAATGACATGGTAGCCAAATTGTGATTCTACTACTTTTACATCACCCACTTTACCTTCAATAACAGCTTTATTAAACTCCGGTACCATCATTCCATCAGCAAACCAGTTTAAATCACCTTTAGTCTTAGCTGAAGTCTTATCATCATTAATTGTTGATGCCAGTTCATCAAATTTTGCAGCGTTATTCTTAACAATAGCATAAATACTATCGGCTTTAGCTTTTGCCTGAGCCTTTGTCAACTTGGTATCAGGATTAACATTGGTACCCTTGTATGATATCAGGATATGGCTGGCTCTCAATGAATCAGGCCTTACTTGTGTATCAACCAAACGAGCCATCTGGAACATATTGTTCTCAATAAAAGGTCCGAATGTTGTACCTATTGTTGAATTGAACATCAATGAATCCAATTGATACGGAAGAGTTCCTTTTTTATGCCATGTGCTGTCATAACGTTCATCAGAAGTTGAGTTAACAAATTCCTTTATGTTTTCAGCAGTAACAAATTCTTGATAGAGGGCAGTTACATCCTGGTTAATCTTTTCACGGTCTTCATTTGAAGGAATGATTTCAAAACTTACATACTCAATATCACGTGAATCTTCCTGCTGATATTTGTACTTATTTTCGTTATAGTACTTTTCATAATCAGCATCAGTCAGTTTTATAAGGCTGTCAGATATAGAAGTATAAGGTAAACTATAATAACGAACCACAGCTTTAGTGTTACGGTAATTGTAATCACGTTGTGCAAATGCTTTAGGAACATAATAAGCTTTACCAACCAGATTACGATATTTGGTATTTAACCGGTCTTCCTTAATTGCCTTTTCAATTGAAAGATAACGTTCCTTCATCTGAGGGTCAACTTTGTCAAGGTTCTGTAGGAAGTTGATCACATTAGCGGGGTCAAACTGACCAGTTTGCGGATCAGCGAAACTCTGCCTGATATATGGATGAGGATTTTTACCTCTGATAAGGTCATCCAACTCTTCAACAGTAACGACCAAGCCTATTTTATCGACTTCTTCCTGTAAGAGCGTTTTACTAACTATCTGATCCCAGGTTTGTTGCCTTACCTGGAATTGTTCTTCTGCAGTAAGGTTTTCTTTACCGGAGTTTGCTTTTTGAGTTTCAATATTTTGATCAACCTGTTGATTAAAGACGGTAGCCTGGATTTTTTCACCATTGATTTCCCCTATCAGGTTCGCACCTCTATTAGGTCTCCTGTTTGACAGGAAATCACCAAAAATAAATGCAGCAAGTGCTATACCTATAATAGCGGCAAGTAGTCCCGAATGTTTCCGAATATCTCCGATTAATGCCATTTGTTGTTAATTTTTTTAAAGTAGGGTGCAAATTTACAATAAAACTAATAGGATAAAAATAAAAATACTCTGTAGCCTAATTTTTTGTATATAAAGGCGATAGGGAATAAACCCAAATTACCTGCCAGCTCTTATTGTTGTTGTTTCATTTATCCAGCAACCAACGCTAAAGCTTTTTCCTTCCATTAAATCACGGAAGAACAGGTCAGCCGAAGGTGGATAATACCTGCTGTATTGAGATATTTTCTCATTGGCCTCTTGTTCAACGCTATTATCAACTGATTTAGCTTTGATATATTTGTCAATTGCAGCCCAGAACACAGATTTTCCTCCCAAATCATCACCTGTACACATACCGGCACTCATAGCATAAAGATCACCAATCAGCATATATGCTTTCCCTTCATTTGGGTTCAACTGTATGATTTTATATGAAGTGTTCCTTGCCTGTGAAAAGTTCCTTTCACTCGATTGTATGCTGGCTAATGCATAAAGGGCCTTAATCTTATCATTTTTGTCCGTATACAATTCAGCAGCCTGGCTCATATATTCTGCGGCTTTGCCTAACTGGTTATTCTGAATGCTAAGTTTTCCCATCAGGTAAGCTGATTGAGCGCTAGGTTCCAATTTATGCAAATTAGCTGTTGCGTGATAGAACAGGTCACCTTGTTTGGTACAGTCACGACGCTCAAGCATACTGGTAATACTCTTTAGCAGAGTAATATCATTTGGTGTTTCCTTAAACTTCTTTTCATAAATCTTTACCAGATCACTGCATGAAGCTAATGGTTCAATCATCGTTTCAATATTAGCTTTTATATTCACCCAATTGTTGAGATCTTTTGCATCATCTGCTGAGGCTTTAATATTATAATCAGCCACCGCAATCACCTTGTCGTAAACATTGAATATTTCACTCTTATCAATCAACCCGGCGTTAGCCTGTTGAATTGTTGAGTTTAAGTAATGTACCAACACAGCACCTTCAGATTGATTACCCTGTAATTCAATAGATTTACTAAACCATGGAAGCACTTGAGCAGTTAATGTGGGGCGATAAGTAAGTGCATCTATTGCTTTTCTGCCTAACACATAACCTTCTCTTCCAAAGTTTTTAATGCGCTGGTCATGAACCATCAGGAGGGTGTCGATATATTTTTCACGCATTGAGGCATCTTTGGTTGAATCAACAAAGGCACTCATGATTTTAATACCATCAATATAGATGTTTTGTGTAGCAGCAGGGCAATTCAAAAACATCCATCTCCAATGTGGTAATGCGTAAGCATACATCTTGATCTTATAGTATTCACGATACAATGAAAGTTGTTCGCGACACTTATTAGAATCAGGTAATGAAACAGTTGTAGTGATAGCTACTGGTTCCTGAACAGTTGTTTGAGCATAAGGTTTAATGAATGGCGTTATCAGGATCAAACAAAACAAAAATGCGGATTTTGTACTCATAGATATTATAAATGACCGTTAATAGTTTATATTTAAGAGGTTGCAAAAATAGTGTATTTTATTTAATCAAAGGCAATATCGGTCATTCCTTTTTATGATCAGTCGGTTATCAATCGGATAAGGACCTGTTCAATGCGGGTATCTGTAGCTTTAAGGATAGTAAAATTATAATTGCCGATTGTAATTTCTTCGCTTTGCGCAGGTATATTCTCATGGAAATGGATAATATATCCGGCGAGCGTTTTATAATCATCTGATTCAGGCAATTCAAGATTATATTTTTCATTCAGATAATCAATTTCATGTCTTCCTGAAACAAGGTATTCATTCGCGTTAAGCTGCTTGTCCTCTAATTCTTCCACATCATATTCATCTTCAATATTGCCAAATATCTCCTCCATGATATCCTCAATGGTCAGCATACCATCTGTTCCACCAAATTCATCAACTACCAGGGCAACGCTCTTTCGTTCCTTGATGAACATATGGAGCAGATGGTCAACGGCCATGGTACCGGGAACAATGATTACGGGTTTAATAATCTGATCAATAGTAGCCGGTTTGCCGAAAATATCATAGGAGTGTGAATAACCGATAATATTATCAATAGACTGGTCAAAGACCAGTACCTTGGAGTGGCCTGATTCAACAATTAGCGCGCTCAGGTTTTCAATAGTTTCCTCTTTGCTAATAGCCACTATTTCATTTCGTGGAACCATACAATCACGAACCTTGATACTGCTAAGGTCACGTGCATTTTGGAACATTTGGATTTCCTGATAATCATCATTTTCTTTCGATGGTTGAAGGGTTGACTCATTTAAAAAGTTTTCCAGATCAACTGTGCTGAAGGTATATTCTTTCTTATTTATTTTTACCCTGAACAAGTATTTAAGAATTACTTCCGAGAATCCTATAAAAAACCTTACCACAGGATAAAACAGAAGGTAAAAAACATACACAGGAACAGCAAGGTCATTCAATATGTTATCAGGCCCTAAGCGGAAGAGTATTTTTGGGATGAATTCAGCCAACAATAAATAGATTAAAGCAGCTATTGTTAGTTCCAAAATAAAAAGCACTCCTGCAGGAGCCGTAAACTCCGGCATAGATGTCAACAAGAATTTATGCAGTAAGGGAATCGTATAAATAGCATAAACCACCAATGAAATGATATTGCCCAACCATAGTGTACTCACAAAAAGGGTAGGTTGTTTAATAAACTTTGATAAAATCTGTGCCGAAAAAAGGTTTCGGCTTTTATCGACCTCTATCTTGAGCTTATTGGAGGCAGCAAAAGCTATTTCAATACCTGAGAAGAAAGCTGAAAACAGCAAGGAAATTAATATAGGAAGCCAGTGTTCCATTAAATGAATGTTGTGATTGCAAAGTTAATCAATGTTTTACCTATTGACTATCTTTAACATACATTTCACCCCTTGGTTTGCGGATAATCCAACGGTAAAAGTTCTCATCTGATTCCATACCATCACCATACAA
>JBAXYX010000165.1:0-5455 GCA_041670625.1 Lentimicrobiaceae bacterium
AATACAATAACATTTCAATCTGAAAGTGGCGACAGTACTGCAGCAGTAATCAATTCTCCTTTGGGTGCCAGTATTATTAACTTACGTAATGTCAATAATATTAAATTCAGCAAACTGGGTTTTAACTCAAACCAATGGAATGACATTTTTACTTTAAGCCAACATTGTCATGATATCTCTATTGAACACTGCTATTTTGCTGAAGCATACTCTAAAGCAGTAAATGTATTTGGCACGTCAACGGATACTATTCGGAGTATCAATGTGATTAATAATAATATCACAACTATCAATAATGGAGTTTCATTGTCCTATACCGCTGATGCATTAATTTATGGGAACAATATTAAATCTCAATATGGTGTTACCGCTCAAAACTCTTCAAATATTTCTATCTGTAATAACAAAATTTTATCCTCTTACTTTGGAATACAATTATTTTACTCAAAGCAATCATCAGGCTTTAACAATTATATTCTTATGTCGGGAGATCAGTCATCTGTAGGATTCTATAATTCTAATAATTTTAACTCAAGGGTGGTTTTTAACACAATTGACATCAAAAACACTGACCTGGGTCAGGAAAGCATTGCTTTTAAACTCGAGGGCAACAATTCAATAGAAGTAAAAAATAACATCTTTAACATTTCAACTGCTGGGTACCCCACCTTAATTTTGGAAAGTACAACCGGTTTCGACCTCGACTACAACAACTACTTCTCCCCCTCCGGCCTTATCGGTAAATTCAATAATACCAATTATTCTGACCTCGCTGTCTGGGGGGCTGCCGTTAGCGGGGATGCCAATTCTACAGCCATCACTCCTATGTTTGGTGATAATAATAATCCGTTGCCTTATCAGCGTGACTTTAACGGAGCGGCTATTCCGGTGAATGGTATTCTGCTCGATATTAACGGGAATATAAGGAATGACCAGGCTCCTGATATTGGTTGTGTGGAATTCATGATTGATTTCGGCATTATTGAGATGATCAACCCAAGCCTTGAATGTTTCCATGACCCTTCTGACAGCGTTAAGGTATTTCTCAGGCAGTTTGGCGACCTGCCTTTTCAAGACCTCAGCATTGCCTACAGGATGAATTATGGAACTGTACATACTGAAACTATTGCCGGTACCATTTCCAATGACCTTGTTTACACCTTTAAAACTCCGGTTGATATCTCACCCGCAGGTGAGTACACCTTCAAAGTATGGCTTATCAATACCAGGGATGATAATTCAAATAATGATACGTTAATCGTTACCAGATATACAAAACCTGCACCTGTAGTTGACTTTACCTTTTCAAATGAATGTACCGGCCGCGAAGTCCATTTCGCCGGAAGTGCGTCAGTAGCCAGTCCTTACTTTATTGAATCATACGAGTGGATATTCAATAATTCCGATACTGCGCTTACTCAGAATCCTGTGTATGAATTTCCGGCCCCCGGTACTTATCCGGTAATTCTTAGAGCATACAGTAATGCAGGCTGTTATAACTATAAAGAACAGATGGTCACTATTGATAATTATGAGAAGATAAAATTTGATTTTAACGTTTCGCCCGAAAGTTGCTATAACCTATGCAATGGAGAGGTGATTATTAATTCAACGGGTGGTGAAGCCCCTCTGCAGTATTATCTGAACGATGTTCAGCAATCGCAAACAAGTATTTCAGACCTCTGTTCCGGTGATTATAAATTAAGAATCACTGATAACAAAGGATGTGAAGCATCAGCAGACTTCATGATTGAAGAAGGTGTTGAGCTTCAAACCGGAATTATTTCCGATGTTAATGACGGCTTTATCCCTCTTGTGATCAACCTGTCAGCCTTAAAGAATTCCGGAGCCACCTATGAATGGTATTACCAGGGTTCAAAATTCGATACGGCTGCTAACACCACCATCACGATAACAGATCAGGGTGCTCAGAATATTATTCTGAAGACTACCGGCCCACCACCCGGAAGTTGTTCCAAATTTGATACTTTGACGGTGAAAGCGATGATTTTTGTTGATATTTTCATACCGAATGCATTTACCCCTAACAATGACGGCTTTAATGATACTTTCGGCCCGCGAACGGAAGGCATTCAGACTCTTGAAATGAACATTACCGACAGGAACGGGCGCTTCATCTATGCAATTGATGAAGTCAACGGAAGATGGGACGGTACAACAGAATCAGGTGATCCTGCATTGGAGGGTATTTATTTTTATGTTCTTGATGCTATCGGCTACGACCATAAAGCCTATATACGCGAAGGAAGTGTAACCCTTTACAGGGATATTATCGATATGACTCCAAATCCGGTTAAAAGCCATGGGTATCTGGATCTTGCCGGCCACCTTAGTGGTGAAAAGGAGCTGACCATTTTTACGTCATCCGGTTTTGTGATCAAGAGTTGGCAGACTGCAGATAATGACATAGATATTGATCTTACGTCACTCAAACCAGGGCTATATTTCCTGAAAGCTAAAGATGATCGTGAAACTGTTGTTGTTAAATTTATTAAAGAATAACCTCCATGAAATCACTTTATATCAGTACTATACTTGCACTTTTATTCATTTCATTCAGTTTGCCGGGAAATGCCCAGTCAAATTATGTAGTCATGGGCAATAAAGCCTATGAGAACAAACAGTATATCCCTGCCATTGAATACTATAATAAAGCCCTGAACCGTCTTAATGAAAACCGACAGGAACGGAATGAAATTTTATATAAAATAGCTGACTGCTACAGGTTGACCAACAATCATAAAAAAGCCGAAAATACCTGTCAGAAGCTGATAAAAAGCAAATACTCCGATGAAAAACCCGAGATTTTGCTGAACTGCGCCAATTCATTGGTGATACTTGGTCAATATGCCGAAGCATTGCCTTTGTATGAACGGTTCCTTCAAAAGTTTCCTCAAGATCAATCAGGGTTGATTGGTAAAGCGACCTGTGAAATGGGACTTTATGATACTATTGTTCATAAAAAATGGATAGTAAATCATTTGACCGAGCTAAATACCAGCGATGATGATTTCGCAGCTTTTTATGCTGACAATAAATCTTCCACTGTTATCTTTACCAGTAACCGCAAAGGTGCAACCGGAAAAGAAATGGATAACTGGACCGGTGGATATTTTTCAGATCTTTTTACTGCTTCAATAAACGATCAGGGGAAATGGGAAAAAGTCAGGCCGTTGGATTCCGACGACAGGTTAAATACCGTAGCCAATGAAGGTGCAGGTGGTTTTGACAATAAATTCAAGACACTCTGTTTTACACGATGTGAAAAAGCAGGCAAGATTTCACACTTCTGCAAAATAATGGAGACAGACAGATCAGGTAACGGGTGGACAAAGCCAGTGGTAATATATCAGGACAGTCTGGGGAATGCAGGACATCCTGCACTCAGTCAGAACCGGTTGCTTATGGTCTTTTCTTCAAACAGAACCGATGGCTCAGGAGGCAGAGACCTTTGGATTGCACGCCGTGCTTCAACACATAAACCCTTTACTGTTGTTGAGAACCTTGGAAAGCAAATCAATACTGCCGGTGATGAAATGTTTCCCACTATTGTTGGAGACTCATTGCTCTATTTCGCTTCAAATGGTCATCCCGGTTTAGGAGGTCTCGATCTTTATAAAGTAAGCCTTAACAATATATCTCAGTCTGTTCCTGAACATCTCCCCCGACCTGTCAATTCAAACGGAGATGATTTTGCCATCAGTTTTGAACAAGGTAAAGAACGTGGCTTTTTTACCTCCCGCAGACAGGGCGGAAAAGGAGGCGATGATATCTATTCCTTCGTGAAACTACCACCTCTGATCACCCTAAATGGACTACTTATTGATGATGTTAGCAGAGAACCAATGGCGGATATAAAATTCTCACTTGTTAAAGGAAAAAATGACACACTGAAATTTGCAACTAATAGCAACGGATCATTTAGTATCAAAAGTGAATTCCTGAAATCACCTGCAAAGTATTCGCTGATCTTCGCAAAAACAGATTACTTCACCAGAAAGTCGGAAATTGTAATTCCTAAAACCGAAAACGATACGAGCATTTTTGTAGCAGCTTCACTGATACCTATTCCGGAGAAACCAATCGTGCTGCCTGATATTTATTACGAGCTCGATAAATGGGACCTCCTGCCTCAATACCAGGACTCTCTTATAGTACTTGTCGGAATTCTGAACGACAATCCTAATATAGTAATTGAACTCGCCTCACATACTGATTCGAGAGCATCAGATGGTTATAACGACCAGCTATCGCAAAAACGCGCAGAATCCGTTGTAAATTTCCTCACCTCAAAAGGAATTGAGCAGGAAAGACTGGTAGCGAAAGGTTATGGAGAGCGAATGCCAAGGGTACTCAATTCATCCATTACCAAGGATGGTTTTATCTTTAATCCGGGTATTAAATTAACCGAAAGTTATATCCTGTCCATAAAGGATCCGAATAAAAGGGAGGCGGCTTACCAACTTAATCGCCGCACAGAATTTTCAGTAATTAGTAAAAACTTCAAGAAATGATGAAGAAGACAATTTTCCTCATACTAGGTTTGCTATCAACCATTGCTGCAACCAGTCAGATTCAACTGACACAATATTATATGGACGGCACTCTTTACAATCCTGCAATGGCCGGATCTAAAGGAGCTATTTGTTCGGGTTTATCAGGAAGGCAGCAGTGGATGAACTTCACTGATCCTTTAGGCAACCATGTTTCACCCCGATCCATAGTTTTTAATATTAGCTCCCCACTTTATTCCATTAACAGCGGCGTTGGCCTGAATATTATATACGATGAAGCAGCTTTTGAAACGAACACAGGTTTTAAACTCAATTATGTTTACCGGATACCCCTTCAGAATGAAAAGAACCACCTCGGACTGGGAATTGGCCTTTCAGTCCTGAACAAGGTGATCAGGTTCGATCAATTGATCACTGAACAGCAGGGTGACCCTTTACTTAAACTCAATGACCGGGAAAGTGGTATCATACCTGACCTCGACTTCGGCATCATTTATCAGAATGCTGAAAAATTTAATATAGCCGTTTCTGCGGTAAACCTGATGGAGTCCTCTGCAGAAATTGGCAATGTAAGAACCGGTAATAACAGACAATTCTATCTATTAACCGATTACCGTATAAAATTATCAGATAGCAGAAGGCAATCGTTGGTATTGATCCCATCCTTATTTTTAAAGACAAACACTCAAAATAGCCAGATGGATATTAGTACGAGAGTTGAATTCAACAACAGGTACTGGGGTGGTCTGTCATATAGGTATCAGGATGCCATAGCCATAATTGGTGGCTTAAACATCAATGGTTTCAGAATTGGCGCTTCGTATGACATCAGTATTGGCAAATTATCAGTAGCCACACCGGGCAGTATGGAGATCTTTTTAGGTTACTGCTACAGTATCACACCTAAAGTAAAATTGAAT
>JBAXYX010000166.1:0-5453 GCA_041670625.1 Lentimicrobiaceae bacterium
AAACCGGCTGAAAGTACTTCAATAAGAACCGGGTAAATGAGCAATAGCAGTAAACATTACGAGCTAAATCTATATTTCCTGCTTGAAATAATAGCTTGGTAAGTTGTACTTATTGGAGAATAGTATGAACTCAACCATTAGTATCATCTTGTAGGGATAACCGGGTAAATGGGCAATACTTGTTTAATATGATAACATGATATAATACAAGAAGCCCCCTTATCGGGGGCTTCTTGTATGTATTGAATAATTTGTGAAGTTAAACCGGACTTAGAGTTTAACAGGATTACCTTGTTTGTCGAGCATTATAGGATCACCTAATCCGGCTTCCTTTACTCTTTCAAACTGAGTGCGTGCATCACCAACAATTACGTACACCATTTTATCAGGTTGTATGTATTTACTATAGATGCTTCTTACATCACTGAGAGTGATTTTTTCAGCAAGCTGTTCTTCCTTCTTTACATAGTCGGAAGGCAGGTTGAAGGTACTGATGTCATGCAACATACCGATAAGACTGCCAATGGTTTCGAATTTACCTGCATTAGCGCGAATAAGGGCGTTACGGGTGGTTTCGAGGTCTGCATCAGCGTAATCTTTTCCATAGGCTGCCATCAGATCATGGAATAATTTCACTGATTCAAGAGTAAACATTGACTGTACGCTTGAACTGGCTACAAATGGGCCGACATTCACCCTTGGCATCAAGTATGAGTATGCTCCATAGGTATATCCTTTGTCAAGGCGTAATACCTGGAATAATTTAGATCCTGAACCATCACCTAATTTGTAATTAGCAAAGTATGTGGGGAAGTAATCGGGGTTATCACGTGGTACTGTGAGTGAACCGATCATGATTACTGATTGCTTGGCATCAGGAACATCGACAAAATAGACTGAAGCTTTAGTTGGAGTTACCGGAAGTGTATATTTCGGGAACACCACACTATGGGCTTTCCAGCTTCCTTCAAGTCCTTTTAATGATTTGAGGGCTTTGTCCTTTTTGATATCACCAGCTATATGGAAAGTAGCGACTGAAGAGGAAAAGGCTTTTTTGTAATAGTTTTTCAGATCATTGATGCTGATTGCTTTTACCATTTCAACCGTACCACTACCGGGTTGTGACAGGATATGTTTACTTCCATAAAGCATTTTATAGAATACATTGCCTGCTATAGCATTGGGGTTGCTTTCACGTTGAATAATGTTGCTGATAGCAGCATCTTTTACTCGTTCAAACTCTTTTGCATCAAATCTTGGCTCAAGAATAATCTTCTCCACCAAAGCAAGTACTGCATCATAATTGCGTGATAAACAGTTTGCTGAGATGGTAGTAAACTCTGATGAAGAGGTAACATTGATTTTAGCACCTAATTGCCCGATTGCTTCTTCAAGTTCTTCAGGCGTCATGTCTTTGGTACCTTCCATTAACATTGATGCAAGTAGTTTTGATACGCCTACCTTTGCCGGTGAATCAAGTAATTGTCCGCCTTTTAACCTGATACTGAATTCAACAAGAGGCAATTCATGACTTTCAATACCGTAAACTTCAAGTTTATTTGATAGGGTTGTATTATAAACTTTAGGTGTAGGAAGCAATGGTTTCGGACCTAAAGCAGGTTCAATAGTACGGTCAAAAGTAGTAGGGGTCCTTTGGAAATCTTCTACTAAAGGTGTATCAGAGTTTGATTGTGCATCAGCAGCTTCAATTTGTTCCTCTACGATATTTGCTTTGGTTGATCCCTGTAACATTAACTGTGTTTGTCCTTTAGGAACAAAACTGGTAACAATAAAAGGTTTGTCTTTAATATATTTTTCATAAACTCTCATCACGTCAGCTTTGGTAACAGCATTCAGCAACTTGACGTCTTCCATCATCCTTGCGGGGTCGCCTCCAAAAACATTAGCCTGGCTCAATTGGAATGATTTACCCAATAAGCTTGATATGCTGTTATAGAAAGCAGTTTCGCGTATATTCTTGATGCGTTGCAAATCAGATTCAGTAAAACCGTTTTTTTCAAACTGGTTAAGACCGACTTGAATAGCCTGCATTACTGAGTCGAGGCTTGTATTTTCAAACGCCTTGACATCAATGGTAAATTTACCGGCAAGCTCGAGGGGGTAATTATAAACTGAAATGCTGGGAGCTAGCTTTTTATTCTCTACTATTTCTTTGTATAGAGGTGCCTTTTTACCTTCAGCAAGCAAATCAGCCAGTACTTCAAGAGCATAAGAGTCAGGATGGTAGTTTTCAACGGTTGGCATTACCATAGTTAATTCAGGTAAGCGGGCGAAGTTGTCCTCATGATATAGCATTTTGGAACTGGTAAGATGAGCAGGCATAGGTTTTACCGGAGCCGGTTTGGTGCGAGGTTTAAACTCACTAAAGTATTTTTGGATCATCTGTTTAACCTGAGCCGGGTCGAAGTCGCCGGCAATCACCATGGTAGCATTATTCACACCATAGTAATTATTGTAGAATTCCTTAACATCATCAAGAGTGGCACTTCGTAAGTCATCCATTGATCCGATCACCTGCCATGAATAAGGATGCGAAGTCGGGTAAAGGTTTTGATCAATAACAAAGTCAGTATGCCCGTAAGGTTGGTTATCAACACGCTGGCGCTTTTCATTGATTACGATGTCTTTTTCACGATCAAGAGCTCCCTGGGTAACGGTATTAATGAGGAAGCCCATACGGTCACTTTCCATCCATAAAATCTTTTCAAGAGCATCTTTAGGCACTACTTCATAATAAACGGTACCATCGTTCCATGTACCGCCATTGAAGGTGCCACCGAGGTCATCAATTTTCTTAAAGAAAACGCCCTTGCCTACATTCTCTGAATTCGAGAAAAGCATATGCTCGAAGAAGTGAGCAAACCCTGTTTTACCCGGATTTTCACGACTTGATCCAACATGGTATAAAATTGCGAAGGATACAATAGGATCGGATGCATCTTTATGCAACACCACCTGCAGCCCGTTGTCAAGTTCATATTTTTCATACTCCACCTTAAACTCCCCACTAGTTGCTTTCTGGGCTTGGGTAGTTGGCAGGTTTGTAAAAAGTGATCCAATAAGGATTCCCATAGTTAAAAATTTAGTTAGTTTATTCATCAGCCGGTATATTTGGTTAGTATCAAAAATCTTACCAATCAATCTTTGCTCTGCTTACAGGCATGGTCATACATCTGCAGCCACCACCACCACGTGATAATTCAGAGCCTTCAATGGTAATAACACATTTATCATGTGCATCAATAACGTCTTTTCCATTGATGATATCCTTTGCCCTGATTACATCAAATCCTTGCTGGCTCAACTCTTCAATGGTATGTATATTTCGACCGTATCCCATAATTTTTCCGGGTTCAAGTGCAAAGAAGTTTGCACCACTGTGCCATTGCTCTCGCTCTTGGGTAACAATGTCCTTGCTCCCGCCGCAGTTAATGGTCTTTATATCCATTCCCAGTTTATGTAAAGCATCAGGGATGCTTTCTTCTTCATGAATACTTACTTTCCCGTTTGATATGGTAATATGTATGGTGAGATACCGGCTCGAGTGTAAAATAAGTGGTTCGTAAATCATGCATAAATCGCGATCAACAAACGTGAACACCATGTCAAGGTGTATGAATGATTCAGGTTCATAAGGTAATTCCTGAACAATCAAATGTTTGGTTTCACCAATTTCTTTGTAGTAATCAATGATAAAGTCGATTCCTTTGGGTGATGTCCTTAATCCGGTGCCAATTATTAATATGTCTTCACGTGCTACCAGAAAATCACCTCCCTCAAAGCTGAATTCTTTGCACAAGTGACGGCTTGACATAGTGCTGACAGTTTGTGTAACAAAATCAGGATGATAATCAAAGATTGCCTCCATGATCTGAGCCTCCCTCTCGCGGACCCGGCTGGCCATTTTACTGATAAATACTTTATCTCCGACTGCAATAGAAGCATCGCGGGTAAAGAAGAAGTTATGGAGAGGCTCAAGATCAAATCTGTCCTTACTAAGATATTTCGACAGGTTATCACGTTTCAGTTCAATTCCTTCAACCAAGGCAGTAGTAAGTGAATCAGAATCCATGTTGAGCAGCATGTCAGTAATATTTGTGCGGTCAACCCGTTCATAATCACATATACTATGAATTAGTCCTACTTTTACTTTTTCATTTTGTAATACTTCATTCAGTAGTTCACGTACCTGGTAAATTTGAGTGTATTTTTCAAGCACTCCCTTAAATTGATTATACTCATGTGTAGCGACTTCAAGATTTAGGATATCACTGTAAAGAGCTTTCTGCACAGAATCAGGAGTCATGTTTTCAACTTCGCTCCCGGGTGAGTGTATAATTACTCCCTCCAGTCTGCCTATCTCTGAGTTAATGCTAGTAATGATTTTGTTTGAGTCCATTATGCTAATTAAATATCGTTACAAAATTAATGCTATTTTTCAACTTCCTGAAACCTGCTCTTTGAATAGCTGAATCATAGAAGATTGTTTTAAAAAGTGGCTCATCCATCTGCTGCCAGTCATCAATAGTCCATTCTGTCCATTGGGCTTTACTTTTGAATTCAGAAATATCATGTGGAATAGAAAATCGATTCCATGGACAAACATCCTGGCATATATCACAACCAAATATCCAATTATTGAATTGCCCTTTGAAGTCATTTTCAATGTCCTGTTTGAATTCAATGGTAAGATATGAAATGCAGCGGTTGGCATCAAGTTTGCCGGGTGATGTAATTGCCTTGGTAGGGCAGGCATCAATGCAACGCGTGCAGTTGCCACAATAGCTGCCTTTATTGGGTATGTTGTATTCCAGATCAAGATCACACACAACTTCCGCAAGAAAGTAAAAAGAACCATTTTTTCGACTTAAAAGCATGCTATTCTTTCCAACCCATCCTATGCCGGCTTCAACAGCCCAGGCGCGGTCAAGTATAGGCGCGGAATCAACGAATACCCTGTAATTGAAATCACCTGTTTCTGCTTTTAACCGTTCAACCAGGTCGAAGAGCCGGTTTTTAATGATAACATGATAATCCATGTTTCGGGCGTATTTTGACACCTTGAGGCTGGAAGAATAGGTTTCATAGTTTTCGGGGAAATAGTTCATCATTAGCGAAATGATGGAACGGGCACCATCAACAAGTAATCGTGGATCAAGTCTTTTCTCAAAGTTGTTTTCCATGTACTGCATAGTCCCGTTTCTTCCTTCCTTCAGCCATTGAACAAGGAATGGCTCGTGTTCATCTAGTCTGCGGGCTTTTGCTATGCCACAATAACTAAATCCTCTGTTAAGAGCTTCATCTTTAACGAATTGACTTAGTTGCATTTTGTTCATGGCGAAAAGCTCTCAAAAGAGAGGATGATTTATTTAGTATTAGTATTTTATTTAGAACAGGAGTTCAGGTAGAGCTCCGGGTTTAGTTTTACCAAG
>JBAXYX010000167.1:0-5419 GCA_041670625.1 Lentimicrobiaceae bacterium
CTCGCCATTTGCAACAAAGGTCAAATAATCAGGTTTGTCTCTTTCATTCAGTTTCTTTAAGTGAGCTTTAACTTCTGCAAAAATTACATCGGGCTCAAAAAAGGGTTCACAGATTGTTCGATATTCTTTTGTATTACCTACCTGGCAATATATACATGAGTATGAACAAATTTTTCGCCCTGGTATATTATTAATTCCAAGACTTTTCCCTAATCGGCGAGATGGGATTGGACCAAAACTTATCATCTTCTTAATATCTCTTTTAATTATTTGATTTATAAAGGTATAGGCACACACCCGAAGTAACATCACACAACTTCGTGTTTATAAACTATGTCATCCATTATTCCTTTTCACATACATGTTATCAACTTCTAATAATCTCGAATATATCATGTTTTGAGTCCATGATACATTATGTTGAATTATCATAGCCATCTTAATACTCAATTCCCTTAACAAATTGAGCAATTAAAATATGTTTTCCGGCTCCTGCAGCCCTGATTGATAATCCTATGGCTGCAGTGGTTTTACCATTACCTGTATATAATTGGATATATCCCTTGCTATCTATCATCTGCAATCATTTTATATGCCTTGCATATCTCTACTGCAACATCTGATAATGGTGCATATTCAATAATGCTTTTACACTGCACCATTGCTCTAACCATCTGGGGGTCAAACAATAATTTTCCAATGACTTTAATATCCAAATCACCACAATAAATCTCTATCTGATCTGTCATCTCCAAATTAAGATCATATTTGTTTATGATTACCCAGGCTTTCAGGTTAAACTTTGTAACTATTTCCATGACTCTTTTCAAATCATGCATTCCGGAAATTGTAGGTTCTGTTACAATCACCACGTGGTCAACACCCGTAATTGCTGAAATGACAGGGCACCCGATACCTGGAGGCCCATCAATAATTATGGTATTCAAACTATTCAATGCCGCGATCTGTTTTGCCTTTTCTCTAACCATATTGACAAGTTTCCCTGAATTTTCTTCTCCCGGGGCTAAATGGCCCCAGACCATCATTCCGTTTCGGAATGAACCGGAATACATTCTACTCCTATTATTGTCAACCACTGAAATAGCTTGTACAGGGCAAATACGCAAACACAGCTTACAACCTTCACACAAAATTTCTGATACTACCACTTCCATATTTAGAAATGAAATGGCATCAAAACGACAATATTTTAAACACAAACCACAATGAGTACACAACGAATCATCAATTTTCGCCTTTTGTCCCCCAATATATACTTGTTCCTCCTCATGAACAGGGTTAAAAAGTATGTACAAATTTGCAGTATCCACATCACAATCAGCTATAACAACTTTTTCCGATAATGTTGCAAAAGCTGCACTGATACTACTTTTCCCTGTACCTCCCTTACCGCTGATTAACGCAATTTCCATATTCTTGATGAATTTTATCAAACATTGAACTGAATTTATTTTGCCAGTTTTGCTTATCTCTAATTGCTATTAATCCATTTGAATAATGAGATGCAATTGCTTTATCATACGGAATATCCATCAAATCAGTTATTTTCTCTTCTCTTAAATAATCCTCAACATCACAGTTCCCTAATCCGACACGATTAATAATTACTCCATAAGGTTTATTCAGAGTTTTCAATGTTTCAACCGATTGCTTTAAATCACTCAATCCAAAAGGTGTAGGTTCGGTTACTAATATTACATAGTCTGCATTTATGACCGTTTGAATAAATGGGCATGAAGTTCCGGGTGATGAGTCCAATAAAACAATACCAATATTATCAGCTTCTTTGATAGCAGTTTTAATTACCGGCACAGGAGATAAAACACCCACTTCCATTCTGGCCTCAACAATAGCAGTATGATCCGTAATACTATAGCAACTTACTGTACCCAGTATAACGTCCTTTTCACGTATTGCATCAAAACTACAGGCCACTGAACAAGCGCCACATCCATGACAGATATCATCAATCACTTTAATAATTTTTGCCTGAGGTAAAATAAATATTGCATTGTAATTACAATATTCATGACATTTACCGCAAAAAACACACTTATTCTCATCAATTACCGGAACCCTTTGATATACATCAACAGATTTTACAACTTCACCGCTAAAAAAACACAAGTCATTAGGTTCTTCTGCATCACAATCAACTAATGTAACCTGATAATCCAATTGCTGCAATACATAAAAAAGATTAGTTGCAACTAGTGTCTTCCCTGTTCCTCCTTTTCCACTGGCAATAGCAATAGTAATCGTATGATTCTTAACCATGAGTAGTAACGTCTTACAGTTTAATGACCACAATTCTCATGTTCATTCTCATCGTGATTACAGTAATTGGCACTCAAATCTAATTTATTACCTAAAAAATCATTTACCAATTCTTTAGCTGATTTCACCGGTGCACCAACAAATACATTGATCTTCTGTTGGTTAAATAGCATTATTGCTTGTTGGCCCATACCACCCGCAATTACATCAGTCACTCCAAACTGGGCAACCCAGCGTGGATATAATCCTGGTACATGTTCAGGAGGATCAACTTCTTTGACCTCTATGATTTCATTGTTTACAACATCAACAATTGCAAACTTTTCACAATGCCCGAAATGAGCACACAATACTTCATTTTCCAATGGAATAGCGATTCGTTTATTCATTATTTACTTTTTAAAATTGTTTTTTCAATATCTTCTTTACTAATTGGCTTTGTACAGAAAAACCAGTCATAACATTTAATTCCTTCTTTGTTTTCCATTCGTTCTTTAGCTACACCGCATGAACCTGCTGTAGGGACAATTACATCATCACCGGGTTGCCAATCGGCAGGAGTTGCAACTGAAAAAGCATCAGCAGTTTGCATGGCTATAAGTGCACGGTACAATTCGTCAAAATTCCTCCCTAAACTTAATGGGTAATAAATAATTGCCCTTATAATACCCTTGGGATCAATAAAAAATACAGCCCTTACTGCTTTTGTGTTGCTCTCACCAGGCATCATCATGCCATATTTTTTAGCAACTTCCATGGTGATATCTTCAATCAAAGGAAATCTAACTTCTACCTCTTTCATTCCTTTGTATGCGATCTTTTCTTTAATAGTTCTCAGCCATGCAATATGACTATATAAACCATCAACCGACAAACCCACCAATTTGCAATTTGCATTTGAAAATTTTGCCTCCAGGGTTGCAAAAGTCATAAACTCGGATGTGCAAACAGGCGTAAAATCAGCAGGATGACTAAAAAGAATTACCCAACTATCTTTATAATCAGATGGAAAATTAATTTCTCCCTGTGTTGTTACTGCTTTGAATGATGGAGCTGCATCACCAATGCGAGGCATGCCAATGAAGTCTTGATTTTGAATGTTTTCCATGATTTGTTAAGTTTAATTTGTTAATACTATGTTTACAAATAGAACAAATACTACCAGAAGTTTACAAGTCTTTCCTATTAATAATTAAATGCATCCTCTAAAACCATTTTGACATCCCATACTTCTACCTTTACCACATCCAAACTCCTAACCTCTTCATTGAAATCGCCTGAAAGGTCTTCATTGGAGTTCCATTTTATGTCATCAACAAAATTTATCAGATTACCACCCAAATTAATACATCGTCCCATTTGTCGACCTGAGGATAAACCTTGTCTTTTGGAACTTATTTGATAAAATCCGGGCTTAGATAAATAGTAGTTCATTTACTAATCCTGTTGATTACCGCTTTTTAAACGTTTCCCTTTCCCTTGTCCACCACCCGATTTACGACGTTTCATCAATCCTTTGCCTAATTTTTGCAACTTTTCATCATTAGAATCGTTGGTGCATCTTCCTAATTTACGACCCGAACCGGAACCTTGTCCTTCAGGCCCTGTACCATCAAGTTTTGGCATGTTGTTTAATTTGAATGGTTTAACATCTCAATAATGTCCTTAATTTTTATATCTGACTCTTTCAACATGATCATCTGTATTTTTAAACTGTCTAAAAGTGATTTGATTTTTATTCCAAACTCACCTGAAACAATCTTAGCTACATTTCTGGAAGCAACTAGTTGTACCGAGGCAGGGCCTGCTCCTTCTTCTGAATCCTTGTTTGAATTAGGAAAAATTTCTATGGCTTTATTTTCCGTATCGTAAATCACAAAATAAGCACAGCGGCCAAATCGACGGTCAATTATTGATTCTAACGAATTCCCTGTTGAAGTAATAGCAACTTTCATTCTATTGTTTTTTTAAGTTTATACAATTAGGACTTCCTTCCCTTCTCATTAAAGTATTGCATTGTGGGCATATCTCCATGTTGCATGGCATTCCAATGTGATGTTTTTGTTCAAATCCACAGTTCGGGCAAATGCACAAATCATCACAATTTTTTGTTATTTCCTCTTCGCTTAATTTATCATTGTCATACTTTTTAACACGCTGACTTCCACATAAAGTACAATTTTCTACCACTTTTTCCATCTCCGGATTATTGAAGTAACATCCACATGTTTCGCAATGATACCAATCACTATCAAAATAGACCTTGCCTCCTTCTATTACTATTTGCGCCCCTTCAACAAATGCTTTTGCAACTTTTTGACGGGCAGAAGCATAAATGCGAGTAAAAGTAGGTCGTGAAATATTCATTATTTCAGAGGACTCGTGATGATGAAACATATCATAATCACACAAGCGTAAGGCTTCATATTCCTCATATAACAACATAACAGGTTCAACCTTATTTTTACCTGATTCAAGTCCATATGGCTTAAAACCCTTGATTATGGGAAGCTCATTTATCTTCCTTGTCTTTTTAATTCTTGGTGACATTGTATAATGAACATTGGTTCGCTGCAAAGTTAATGAACATTGGCTCGTTTGACAAGCTTATTTTCATATTTTTGCAAAAAAAAATAAATCTTTCTAATTAAACGGTAATGGATGCAGAGACAAGACAGGTTAGAGTTGTTTTTCCAAATAATGTGAATGAGCATAACACTCTATTCGGTGGGACGGCAATGCAATGGATGGATGAAGTTGCATATATAACAGCTATTCGTTTAACGAGAAACAGAATGGTTACAGTTTCAGTTGAGAAAATTAAATTCAAATTACCTGTTAAGCCAGGTACAATCGCTGAAATTATCGGCAAAGTCATCAAAGTGAAACCTTATAAAGTTGAAGTTCAGGTTGAGATTTTTGCTGAAGAAATGTTTTTTGATAAACGTGAAAAAGCTGTTGAAGCACTGTTTACGTTTGCTGCGGTAGATGACTCAAATAAACCTATTCCTATAAAGATTCAAACTGCATGCAAAGATTTTATTAATGCCTGACTGTTCCATATTCTTAACCCCTATAAATTATTAACTAACTATTGACCATAGACGTTGCATAGACGTTC
>JBAXYX010000168.1:0-5402 GCA_041670625.1 Lentimicrobiaceae bacterium
GGAATTTTCCCGTTAGGGAAACGCCCGCTTTTAATATTTCACAGCCCTTTTTTGCTGCAATGGCTTCAAGTCCTTCCATATGTTTAGTTTTTAGATTAATGTAATATCATTGTTATAAGCGCATAAAGCACCTGTTTTTAAACTCGGCCACACCGCTATACTTGTTACCTCTGGAATTATATCTCCATTGCGGTATTTTGTTTCAGACAGCATATCAGCTTTTATTATTAAATACTACTTTACTGTAAGTTTTATAATAGCAGAGTTGGGTTACATGTATTTTCATTATTAAGCGATTTTTACAATGTTTATTTGTGTGGTTGGACCTGCCATACTTGGTGCCCGTGATGTAAGGCCAACAAGACTTACTTCACCCGCAATTGATGCATATGCATACATAAGCACTTGTGATCTACCTGAAACTGTTACAACTGTTGATGCGTGTAAAGTAACATCTAGCATGAAATCATTTTCCGCAACAGCCACAGAAGTACCAGCAACTGTAATTTTAAATCCAGCAGTTGTTACTTTCGAGGAACCTCTTGTAAAATGAGCTTGCGCAGTAATCAAATAAACTCCAGAGTCAAGTAGTAAGGACTGATTAAAATATGAGTTCATATTTGTCCATGATAATGATAGTATAAGCGCGGAACTATTCAATACTGCTTTATAACTAGAAAGGGAATTCCCGCTAACCGTACAATTAAGTGTTTTAGTTGCATCAATACTAAGCCCTGAACCAACTTTGATTATTTCTGGATATCCTATATCTTGTGCACGACCTAACAGCGTAGATGGATCTAGCTTTAGGTGCTCTTGAAATTGTGATACTGGTGTTTTGCGAATATTCTTCAGTGTATCGCCTTTCGATATTAAAATATAATCAGTATCCTGATCAACAGCTGAAGTTGCAGCAGCCTGTATTGTATTAGTCCTTGTTAAATTATAAGTTGATGTTTGGGCATCAAGAAATGCTGTTTCATCTGAATGAAAACTAAAATGTGTTGTAGAGTCTTTAGTTTTAAGAACAAACAAACTACTGCTATTATAAAGCTCATAAAGAGGTGACGGACGTTGATTAATTACATTAACACTAATATGAGTTGTATTAGTTGACAGATAGTCATGCAGGATCTGAAAACCAGTATAGTTTATTCCAGTTGATGCAGAATGTGTTCCAACTCTACAATTATCAAACGATAAATTAAGAGACGCATTAGCACTAAGGTTAACATTACAAGTAATTACAGCGCTAAATTCTCCCCCACACACTACGTCAAGAAATTCACAGTTGTCAAACAGAATAAACATGTTTTTACTTGTATCAGAAGGTGTGATATCAAAAATATGCCTGGTTGTGCCGGCACTGAGATCAATAGTTTTTTGACCCGATGAACCCCAAAATCTGACACCAGAAAATGTTGGACTGCCAGCCGTTATTATGATCTTCCTTACCGTTGTAGGAGTCAAATAAATGTCATTATAAAACCTCCAGTTGCATCCAAGCCCAAATATGCTGATTCCGGTTAGATCAAGTGTTAAATCAGCTGTCATGATAATATCACCGGTAATATAGACATTTCCACCTGTATAGCTTGCCCTTATTGAATTATAGGCACCAATAAACTCAGAAAGGTTTGTCACAAAATAGTTAGGAATGATATCACTCGGAACAGCGGCAGCAATAGCTTCTCTAATACCTGTTTCTGTTACTATACTATCATCTGTACTGCCAGACGCTCTTACGGTATTCCGTCTGTGTTTTGTTGTAAGTACTTTGTATTCTTCGCCAATAGCATTTCTTATGTAATAATCCTGATCTGCCTGATCTGCCTTAGGTGCTAAAGCTAAGGCAGAACTGGAAGGATTATCAATAGTAGTCTGTACTTTCTGTTCAATAGAAGTATGGAATATCTTTTTAGCCATATTAACCAATTATTGTAACGGAATACTTATTAGCAGTTGGTGCTTCTGAAAATTCAAGTGTAACACTACTAGCATTCGGTATTTTAACTCCAACCTCAACTTCATCGAATGGAGTAGCTGTATCTCTCACGCTTACATGTAAACTAGTCGTCGCTAATCCGTGCGTAATAGTATAGCTAGTTGCAGATGTAGCCAATACTTGCGTGAATTTTTTAGCTACGGTCAGTGTAGCACTCGTACCAAGAGCAGCTTTAAGCTTAAGGGGGGTAATGGCCCTTGCATCATCAGTACCAGCCGTTACTTCAGCTTGCGTGGCAAGTTCAATCAATCCTGTTCCAGTTTCAGATGCATTCCGGTTATCTAATGTGTACTTTAAACCTTTAGGATGAACGGCCCTTGTATTATCTGTTCCTGTTTGTGATTCAGTGGCGGTTGCTAATTCCACAATACCACTTTCTGCTTCTGTTGCTGCAACAATATCGGGTATATTTTTATTTACTACTGTCCAATGTGCTAAAGTGGTTGGTGAATCTTGTTTGGCAATTATCATATCACCAACCTGTACATTCTCAGTGAAAAATTGACCTGCTACAGTTACAACATAAGTCCAACCGTTCCGTACACCTTCAAGAAAAGGTGCTGCATCTAAAGCAGGTGCATTACTTGCTGCATCATATGCGCCTTTATTCACCAGACCACCAGCTACCAGAGAATTTATTGCTGATATTAAGCCATCTATTTTACTAGCTGACCACAAATTTGTAGTAGTTGTTTGTCCATCATCCAAAACCCTGTGAATGTTTGCCGTTCCAATATGAGTATCAATTGAATCATGTGTATTTGTTCCCTTATTTGTAAGGTTTTGATGGTCCATTTGCTGGAACTTGGCATGGGTTGCATCATCAGCAATTAGTGCATGCCCGGCTGAAGCTCCTGATATGGTGTGTTGACCTCCCAGTCCTGTATTAGTTGCAAGAACGTGCGACAGTGGAGGCCTTGACGAATTTTCATCATCCATAGTTTCCCAAATAGTACCGTTCCAAACTCTAAACCCCGGAATAGTTGTGTCAAAATAAGGCTGACCTACTTTGGGATTTGCCGGTGCTGTTGTTAGATTTTCAAAAACTGCCTGAAGCAGTTGATGCTTTGTTAAGTCTAAATCGACAATTACTACTTTTTTAGCCATGATTGTTTAATTAGTGTTTAATTTAAGTACGCATTTCCTGCGAAGGGTTCTGAAAAATTTAGTGTTAAAGAATTAAGATCATTATGTATTACCTCGCATCCTATCTCTGTACCGGATGAATCCGTTATTGTTACTGAGGGATATTTGCCGAGATTGTGTATTATTGACCAGGATAATGATGGGCTACCTTGGGTGTAGGAATAATGCTTATCCCTACACGATGAATCTACTTTTGACCTCCATAACCCTTCAAAATCTGATTCAATAGGGGACAGAATTTCTGTGTGAGTGTACAAGATAGCTTCAAAAGCTGAATTGTTATTAGGGGTTAGAGTGAACCCATCTCCCGGAGCATCACGCCAAGCCATATAGCAAAACAAGTCAGAAGGAATGTCCTTTGTCTCTATCCCTTCTACATGGCCTTGCGCATTGATGTTAATTCTTGCTATAACAGTATTGCCCGGCAAGGGTTCGGCAGGCTGATTGGAGAATCCGTCAGGGTGTACATAAGGAACATAATTAGCAAGCCAAGCAGCAAAGATAGGATCAACCTCTTCAATGTCGCTTGAACTATGCTCATGCATAGGTTTCCTGCCGTGTATTTCCTTTAGTTTAGTCATTTTTATTCAATCGTAATATAAAATTCCTTCTGTTTGGATTCCTCTAAACAAGCCATGAGCTTTGCAAATGTTACTTTGCTTTCCGTTAACTGGCCTTTGATGGTGTTCTTTCCGACAAGGATACAACCCAGTGTATCCTTCGTAAAATTGCCCCAGTGTATCAGGATACCTTCAAAATGCTTCACGTTTTGAAGCCTTGGAGTCATGCACTTGAAATGGGGTGAATAGCCAAGCACAAATTTATAAGTACCGTAAGGAATGGCGGTTTCACCATATACTTTAGCCTCTCCCGGGTCGTTAAGATCTCCATCATGGTTCAAATCTCTTACTTTATCCTCGAGCGTATCACAAAAGTAAACCCCGTCAATATAGAGCTTGCCAATGGTATAATTCTCCTTCAGTGCTATTCTCTTTAGTTTAAGTTTCATTGTCGTTTAGTTTGTCGTTCACACTTTTATTAAAGAATTTGCTTATACGGGCATACAACGGGTTATTTGTAATCTTACCAAGGTTAGCGGTTATACTTGTCAATTCGGTTGAACACATCAGCAGAACAGCAATTGAGGTTACACTTAAGTAGTTGAATGAATCCTTAGGGAATGGTTCTATCTTGGTTACAAGAATATCAAAAATGTAAAACAGCAAAAGCAGAAATACGTAAGCTCCCAATTTAAAGAGCGTTATTCTAAATTTGGCACTTTCAAAAGTTCTAAAACCAATAATAGTCCTTTCCCATCCTGTAAATTTCATTCCCTTAATCCTGTTAATCCTGTGCTTCGCCTGAAAGATTACTGACGTTGCGGCATCTGCCAAAAGCAGCAAGGCAAGGAAGTACACATACACCCATAGTGGTGCAAAAAAGGCAAGCACGGTAGCCAACAGGCAAGCCGCTGCCGGTTGACTGGCCGTACTATCAAATTGCTTGTTAACAAGCGTTAGGAACACTGTGAGTAACTTCATTGCTCAGTTCCTTTATTTTATGCGATAATAATCGGTGTTTCCGTTGCTGCTTCACCTATCGGGCAATTGGTTGCATCTGTGCCGGTTGATTCGTAACCAGGTACAATATGCTGTAAACGGTTCAAACCCGGGTTCAAGCTCTCAACATAGTTGTTGAATCCTGCCAGCCTTTTCTGATATTCAGATTCACTTAATCGGCTTAATTGTAGTAAGCTAATCTGATAGAACTGCATGTTTATAGGAGGTTCAACAGGGTTGACAATATCCGTCAAATTTGATGATGGAACTCCGGGGTTTACAAAAGCATTAGTGATTAAGTACACCTTTGGGTACCCGTCTGCTTCAACTCCTGCTGATGTTTGGTAGTGAACAGATAACTTTTGTTTTCTGGTCCTTCCGTCATATACATAACTTGCTGATGCCATAATGTGTTATTTTATAGTTAATAATGTGTTATTTTGAATGCAAACTGCATCGCTCCATCTTTCTTCAAATACTGCTTCTTGCGCCTGAACACAAACTGCATCACTCCACTTCTCTGTAAACTGGTGTTCTGTTGTCTGAACGCAAATAGGATCGCTCCACTTCTCTGTGAAATCGTGTATCGGGTTTTGTACACAAATAGCATCACTCCACTGCTCTGTGAATACAAGGTTTTGGGTTTGTTCACAAATAGGATCGCTCCACTGCTCTGTGAACTGGTTAGGGGA
>JBAXYX010000169.1:0-5393 GCA_041670625.1 Lentimicrobiaceae bacterium
AATTTCAATCTAACGAAAACCAGGAATAGGTGGTATTGGTATTGAAACTTCCAAAGTCTTCACATGAGCTTAGTCCTAATGAAAACCATTTTGGAAAATCAGAGTAGGGTAGTGCCGAATTTTAATAAAAGAAAGTCAGATTCCTCTTTGATTAGTATTTGATCAGGCGAAAGCCTTATTGGCTATTACAAAATGCTAAAACAGCCATGATACAAATGTAACTATGCGATACATTTGTATCATGGCTCAAAAAAGTGAGCATAGCATTCACGTTCTATAATGACATAAGCGGTTGGTATAATGCATAATATATCTATTTATCTAATTTTAAACTACAGCTTAGCATATTACTAACAACATCTGACAAGCGACAAGTATCCTTACAAAATCAAATAACTGTTCAATACAGTGATTAATGGTTACAGATGTAACTTATAGTACCAATAAAAGTAAATTAACAATTGTACTAATGCCAAACATACGTAAACACCCCTAAATACGGATTATAAATCGAAACCAAAAACATAAAAAACAGATAATCAGTATTATATATCGTTCAAATAAAGTAAAATAGCAGATAATATGTAGGATATCAATGATTTAAACATTGCAAAACAATTATTTGTTAAAAGTCTATAAAACAGCGTAATAACATTAAATAGGTAAAGGGATGTTTAATAATCAACAAATTTATGGCTTGTTAACAACCATAACATTAAAAATTAGTGTATATTTGAAAGGTCAAGTTACAAATGTAATATCTTAAATTCGCAACTTATGGTAGAAAGGATAGCAATGTTACTAAGGGCTAAAAATTTAACACCTTCACAATTAGCTGATGAGATTGGGGTACAGCGTTCTGGAATATCACATATACTCAATGGCCGAAATAAGCCAAGCCTCGACTTTATTCAGAGGGTTATTAAAAGGTACCCTGATGTAAGCATTAAATGGATCATGTTTGGTGAAGGTGCAATGATGAACCCATATCCTGCCAGCGCAGATCCTAAACAAAATCAGCAAAGCAGTGCTAAACCTCTCATGATTGAATTATTTCCACCAGATGTTGATAGTGAACCCGAAAATCAAATTGTAGAAGAGGAAAAAGTCAATGAATCAGTACCTGATAAGTCTGATAATGTTAGGGTTATAACAAATATCAATACTATTGATGATGCATCCCAAAAAATCAATAAACATGAGGAATCTCAAAATGCATCACAAGTAGAAGTCAATGCCCAATCACAACCCCAACAAAAAGCATCCGTTGCAGTTGAAAGTAATGTCAGAATAGATCCAGGAAGTAAAAAAGAAATAAAACGGATTATTATTTTTTATACTGATCGCAGTTTTGTGGAGTATTCTCCATCAAATGAATAATCATACCCTTTCAAACTCTGAGAAGAAAAAGGCTGCTTCCCAAATTGCATTATCTTCACTATCTGACCCATGAATTGCATTCTTTTGAAGAGATGTACCAAACAACCTTCGTATTGTACCTTCAGCAGCTTCTGAAGGATTGGTTGCTCCTATTAATGTCCGGAAGTCATCAACTGCATTTTCTTTTTCAAGTATGCCGGCAACTACGGGGCCTGATGATATAAATTCAATCAAGCCATTATAAAAAGGGCGATCTTTATGAACTTCATAGAATTTAGAAGCTTTATCAGGTGTCAGATAAAACATCTTCAGCGCAATCAATTTGAATCCTGCTGTTAAAATATGATCTAGTATTCTACCGGTTTGAAGATTCTTAACAGCCTCCGGTTTAATCATCATAAAGGTTATTTTGGTTGCCATCATTGCTAATTATTTGACAATTTTCAATGTAAATATAAGCTTTATATCATTACCCGCCATGTAATAAAAAGTGTTATTTTTGTGTTCACTTTCGTCTACATTAATCTTTAAACACAAATCAATTTGCATAAATTTGACTCGCATACATTAGAACAAATAAAAGGCATACTATCCCAGTCTTCGAACATACTAATCACTATTCATTACAATCCTGATGGCGATGCTGTTGGGTCTGCATTGGCACTGTATCATTACCTAGTAAAAAAGGGCCATAAAGTAAATATACTCATACCTAATGATGTACCTCAATTTCTTAATTGGATGCCAGGAATGCAGGATGCCATTATTTATTTTCACAAATCAAAACTTGCTGATCAATTGATCAAGGAAGCAAAGATTATATTTTGCCTGGATTACAATGCTTTTTCAAGGGTCGTTTCATTTGAAAAACAATTGACTGAAGCAGAAGGTATAAAAATACTGATTGATCACCATATAGAGCCTGAAAAGCAGTTTGACTTTGCCCTTTCAGTTGTTAAGGTTTCATCCACTTCCGAACTTATTTATGATTTCATCTGTTCTTTAGGTGATCGCAGCATCATTGACAACAACATTGGTGCTAACTTATACGTAGGTATGATGACAGATACCGGTTCATTCAGTTTTGCCTGTAATTATCCACATACATTTGAAACTGTAGCTGACCTGATTAGAATCGGGATTGACACAGAGCAAATTCACAGATTAGTTTATGACACATACTCCGAGAGCCGTATGCGGCTATTAGGTTATTGCTTGAGTGAGAAGCTGGTTGTATTGAAGGAGTATTGTACGGCTTATATATCATTGACTGCTGAAGACTTGAAGAGATTTTCGTTTCAACCGGGAGATACAGAAGGTGTTGTAAATTATGCACTTTCTATTAAGGACATTACCATGGCTGCTCTTTTCACGGAGAAGAAAGAATGCATCAGGATATCTTTCAGGTCAAAATGTGATTTTTCAGTGAATGATTTCGCCAAAAAACACTTTGGCGGTGGTGGTCATAGAAACGCTTCAGGAGGCGATTCCTATATTTCAATGGAAGAGACATTGACAAAATTCACTAATTTGTTACCAGAGTATAAAGATGCCTTAGTATCTGCCGCTGAGAAAAGTTCGGTTATATGAAAACTATGTTTTATAAGCTGTTTGCTTTACTCATTATAATAAGTCTGGTTGTAGCATGTAATAATAAGGCTAACCAGGAACAGGATCAGGAATTAAATCCCAAAGCCTATGAAGAGCCATTAGTGAAAGCTAATAAGCAAGCTGTACAAACTGAAGACGAACAAATAGAGAGCTTTGTCCAACGTTATAAATGGGATATGAAGTCAACCGGATCCGGATTGCGCTATGCAATCTATAAAAAAGGTAGTGGTCCAAAAGCAGAAACCGGAAAAATAGCTGTATTAAAATATTCAGTAAAACTAATAACTGGTGAAGAGATATATTCATCAAAAACTGATGGTATGAAAGAATTCCTGATAGGAAAAGGAGGAGTGGAGAGTGGACTAGAGGAGGGAATATTATTACTCAGAGTCGGTGACCATGCAAAATTTATCATACCTTCGCATCTTGGTTTCGGATTACTTGGCGATCAAAACAAAGTACCCCCAAAATCAACACTTATTTACGATCTTGAACTTATAGCATTAAAATAAACATAAAAACAAATTTAATCAATACACAGAATGAAATACAAACACATTAATTTCCTATTGCTTTCAATGGCAATGATATTCACGTTTTATGCCTGCTCAGAGCATCGTGGATTTAAAAAAACAAAGGATGGTTTGTACTATAAATTTCATGTTAAAGGTGATGATACCACTACCATGCGAGTAGGTATGATACTAAACTTGAAACTTAAATATTCCATCAATGATTCAGTTATTTTCAACTCCGATGAAATTCCACAGGAATTCATGCTACCGTTGAACGAACCTACATACAAAGGTGACCTTTATACAGCCCTTGCTATGATGAAACCAGGCGATAGTGCTACATTCATTACTTCTGCCGATTCATTTTTCATAAAAACCATCGGAATGCCAAAAGTTCCTGATTCAGCATTCATTGGTAAAGAAATATATTTCAATGTTAAACTAATTTCTGCTAAAACTCAGCAGCAGATGGAAGCTGAATATAAAACTAAAATTGATGGAATGAAAAAAGCAGAAAAAACTGCTTTGCAACAATACTTAATTTCAGCTAATATCAAGAAAGCACCTTTAGCATCCGGCCTTTATTTCAATGAAACCAAAAAGGGTAATAATCAAAAGCCTAAGGCTGGAGATTTTACAAAGATTCATTTTAAAGTATCAACTATAGATGGTAATGTGCTCTATTCTACCTACGAACAGGGTGATCCTATGGTTTGGGAATATGGTAAAGATTTTGATAATAAAGGTGTTACTGAAGCTCTTTCTTTGATGTCAAAAGGATCAAAAGCCTCCATTATTGTACCTTCAGAATTAGCATTTGGTGAACAGGGAAGAGGTCAAATGATTGCTCCATGTACGACTTTGCTATATGATCTTGAAATGGTTAATATATTAACCAAAGCCCAGTATGAAAAAGAAAAGGCTGATAAACTAGCTAAACTTGAAGCTGAAAAAGTAAAAGCCAAGAAAGAAGAAGCAGGTAAACTTCAAAGTTACCTTAAAGCAAATCGAATTACGGTTCGTCCTACTACCTCAGGTCTCTATTATATAGAACAACATAAAGGTACAGGCGCTCAGGCTGCTGCGGGTAAAACAGTAAAAGTTCAATATACCGGAACTTTACTCAATGGCAAGAAATTTGATTCTTCACTTGATCGCAAAGAACCATTTGAATTTGTTTTAGGTCAAGGACAGGTTATTCCGGGTTGGGAAGAAGGCCTTTCTATGATGAAAAAAGGTGGTAAAGCAAAACTGATTATCCCTTCAAACCTTGCTTATGGTGAAAACGGCCGCATGCCTACTATTCCACCTAGTGCTACTCTGGTCTTTGAAGTCGAACTGGTGGACGTTAAATAATCACAGAATTTAAGTATAATAAAAAAGCCGCTTTATGCGGCTTTTTTATTGGTGTGCTATTTTATGACCAGTCCCTACGATCAGGAATCTGATTAGTTTCATGTCACTATCTCTAAAGAGCCTATGCGCTGCCCGGGGTGGTTAGATCAGGAAGTTGCTTAGTTTCAGTACAATATTGCTAATGAGCATGTGCATTTTCCGGGGTGGAAATATAGAGAATTTAATTGGTTTGATTGCAGCGTTGGTTAATGAATGGATTGCCTGACTTAAATTTAAGGGTTCTCAGCATATTATTCAATAAAGTGTTCAAATTCAGGATGAACGGCAACAAAGAAGGGGTTGAGTAGAACGAGTTTGTTGTATTGAAGTTCATTACGGGTGCTGTAATCAAGAACCCGAATTCCTGCAAATTTAGCTACAGCAGGTCCGGCAGCAGTATCCCATTCCATCGTCGGGCCCAATCGGGGGTAAATATCTGCCGCTCCTTCAGCTAACCGGCAAAATTTGAGTGAACTGCCCGCATTTAATAAT
>JBAXYX010000170.1:0-5324 GCA_041670625.1 Lentimicrobiaceae bacterium
CCATTCTCAAGGATTTCCTGAACATCATGGTAACGCTTGGTATGCCTGCTACCCGGGACATTAGTATGCGCCAGCTCATCAACTAGAACAATTTGAGGCTTTCGTGCAAGTATAGCATCCAGATCCATCTCCTCCAAAGTTGTGGATTTATAATTGGATACCTTGCGTGGAATGATTTCTATTCCTTCAGTCAGGTCAGAAGTTTCCTTGCGGTCATGCGATTCAACATAACCAATGATGATATCAGTGCCTTTTAGCTTTTCATTACGGGCTGATCGAAGCATAGTATAGGTTTTACCTACACCAGCACACATACCAAAAAATATTTTCAGTTTACCCTTTTTGCTTTTTTCCTCTTCGCTGATCAGAGAAGCTAAAAGTTCATCCGGATTAGGCTTATCATCATCCAAGCTGTTCATTTGATCTTATCTATTTCCAAATTTAACAATAAAACGTTTATTCTTTCATTCCCAAGGACTAAAAGTTGAGGGTACTCAGTTTGATTTGTCACGCATTGCACTAATTGTTTTTTTTGAGAAGCATTATAATTTCGGGCTTTAGCTATCCGATTCATCTGCAAGAAGGCCGCTTCAGGCGAAATATGTGGATCAAGACCACTTGCAGATGCGAATAGCATTTCAGAGGGTATAACAGCCAGACTGTTTAATTGATTAAATGCAATAAACTGTTGTTTTCGTTTATCAACCTGGTCTTTCAACTTCCTATTTGTTAAACCTAAATTCGATCCACTGGATGGCAAAGGGTTGTATAATGTAATTGAAGGCCGGCCTGTAAAGTATGTGTTACTGGTAAATTGTTGTCCGATAAGTTCACTCCCAATCGTTCGTCCGTCTTTTACAATTAAGCTGCCATTAGCTTTAGCAGGAAATATTAACTGAACAATTCCTGTTACGACTAATGGGTATATAATGCCTGTCAATATAGTGAATACCAAGAGTATTTTGAGGGAAATCAAGATTGCTTTCATGAACTGTTTAATTACTTAATTTACTTTATTTGTGCATTGTTTTATACTTTAGGGTTTACTGGTATAGTTTATAAATTAATCAGTAAATCAATCAGTTTAATACCAACGAAAGGTGCGATAATACCGCCAAGACCATAAATTAGCAGGTTTCGGGTCAAAGCTATGTTTGCTGCCACAGGTTTATACTGGACTCCTTTTAATGCCAGGGGAACTAAAAGAATAATGACGATTGCATTAAATATAATGGCACTCAAAATTGCACTATCAGGTGAACCAAGGTTCATGATATTAAGAGCAGAAAGAGGGCCTGTGCCATTTTTGTCCGGATAGAGGGCAAGTGCAATAGCCGGTATGATTGCAAAGTATTTTGCCACATCATTAGCAATGCTAAAAGTAGTGAGTGCCCCGCGAGTCATGAGTAGTTGTTTACCAACTTCGACTACCTCAATTAGTTTAGTCGGATTACTGTCGAGATCAACCATATTCCCGGCTTCACGTGCCGCCTGAGTACCTGAGTTCATAGCAATACCAATATCTGCCTGAGCAAGTGCCGGAGCATCATTAGTTCCATCACCAATCATACCTACCAAATGTCCGTTAGACTGCTCATCACGAATACGTCGCAATTTATCTTCAGGCTTGGCTTCAGCCATAAAGTCATCAACACCTGCCTCTGCTGCAATTGCGGCTGCAGTAAGGTGGTTATCGCCGGTAATCATTACGGTTTTAATTCCCATTTTGCGCAACTCAGCGAACCGTTGTTTCATTCCACCTTTGACAATGTCTTTGAGATGAATTACACCCAATACGTTAGAGTCTTCTGCAACTACTAATGGAGTAGCACCCTGTCGCGATAAATCTGATACAATATCTGAGACTTGTTGTGGAAAAAATCCATTGTTGTTGTTTACAAAAGTACGAATAGCTTCAGAGGATCCTTTTCGGATTAGGTGGGTTATGTTTTGATCGTCCTCGAAATTAACACCACTCATTCTTGTTTGTGCTGTAAAAGGAATAAATGTTGCATGTAATTCCTGGATATTACGACCCCTGATACCAAATTTTTCTTTAGCAAGAATAACTATAGAACGTCCTTCGGGTGTTTCGTCTGATAAAGATGAGAGTTGTGCAGCATCTGCAAGTTCCTCAATTGTTACTCCGGTTGCCGGAATAAAATCTGTCGCCATACGATTACCGAGTGTAATGGTACCGGTTTTATCAAGCAAGAGCACATCAACATCGCCGGCTGCTTCAATAGCGCGACCACTGGTAGCAATTACATTATGTTGTAGAAGACGGTTCATTCCACTAATGCCGATAGCACTCAGCAATCCACCAATTGTTGTGGGAATCAAACAGACAAGCAAAGCGATTAATACTGGCAGAGTCAGGTTTTGTGATAATGGAAGACCAGAAGCTGTCAAACTATAACTGTAGTAAGCCGGAAGCGTCACAACTGCCAGCAGGAAAATGATTGATAATCCTGAAAGCAGAATTGACAGGGCAATTTCGTTGGGTGTTTTTTTACGTCTAGCTCCTTCAACCAATGCGATCATACGGTCAATGAAGGTACTTCCGGGTTCAGAAGTAATACGTATGAGTATCTCATCACTGATCACTTTTGTCCCTCCTGTGACTGCAGAACGGTCGCCACCGCTTTCGCGAATAACCGGTGCTGATTCTCCGGTTATGGCCGATTCATCAACACTGGCAACCCCTTCAATCACTTCTCCATCAGAAGGAATTACATCTCCGGCTGAACATATCACGATGTCACCCATTTTAAGATCGGTAGCTGATACTGAATTTTCCTTTTTCCCTGACATCTTACGTGCCTTCGATTGAGTGCGGCTTTTTCTTAGACTTTCAGCCTGAGCTTTCCCTCTGTCTTCTGCAACGGCTTCAGAAAAATTAGCAAATAGAACGGTAAACCAAAGCCAAATGGCAATTTGTAGATTAAAAGAAGAAAAGTTGCCTTGAAAAAGACCGGCAAAAACTAAAATGGTAGTTAGAGTGGAACCAATGGCAACAATAAAAATTACTGGGTTCTTTACGAGTGATGCAGGATTTAATTTCTTAATACTATCCTTTACTGCATGCAATAGAATCTTTTTGTTAAAAATGCTGACGGTTTGTTTTGTACTCATTTTGTGAAAGGCTAAAAGGTTATTCCATGGTTCAGAAGTAGTTGTTCCATCACAGGTCCCAGTGAAAGTGCAGGGAAAAATGTCAATCCGCCTATAATAATGATAACAGCGATCAGCAAAAGAATAAATAGCCAGTTGTCAGTTTGAAAAGTTCCTGATGAAGGAGGGGTAATCTTCTTTTTTGCCAGATTACCGGCTATAGCAAGAACAGGGACTATGACTCCAAAACGACCAACGAGCATACCTATCCCTAATGTAAGGTTATAAAAAAGAGTATTGGCATTTAGCCCTGCAAACGCACTGCCGTTGTTGCCGGCAGCTGAACTGTATGCATACAGCATTTCAGAAAAACCGTGAGGACCGTTATTGGCAAGGCCCGCCAATCCGGGATTGCTAACCGAAGCAAAAGCGGTGAAAATAAGTATTACAAAGCCGGGGGCAAGTATTGCAAAAATGGCCATTTGCACTTCAAATGATCCGATCTTTTTGCCCAGGTATTCTGGTGTACGCCCAACCATTAAACCGGCAATAAACACTGTGAGTATAATAAAGATGATCATACCGTATAACCCGGAGCCCACTCCTCCGAAAATAACTTCACCCAACATAATATTGATCATAGCAATCATCCCGGCAACAGGCGAAATGCTATCCATCATAGCATTCACAGAACCATTGGACGCAGCAGTGGTAACAGTAGTCCAAAGTACACTGTTGGTTATGCCCAAACGTGTTTCTTTACCTTCCATCAGAGGCAGGTTTCCAAAAACCGGATTGGTTGCATATTCTGCATATAAAGAAATACCCAACCCGGCAAGAAGCAGGAGCAGCATTGTTGAGAAAATGATCCACCCCTGCTTTGCAGAGCCCACAAATTTTCCATAAGTAAAAGTTAACGAACAAGGGATAAGGAGAATGGACAACATTTCAAGGAAATTGCTTAATGGTGTAGGATTCTCGAAAGGGTGCGCACTGTTGGTCCCGAAAAAGCCACCTCCATTGGTGCCCAACTGCTTGATAGCTATTTGAGAAGCCGCAGGACCCATTGGGATTACTTGTTCAACTCCCTGTAATGTTTGAACTTTTTCATAAGGTTTGAAATTTTGCACTACACCCTGACCGGTCAACACAATAGCAAAAAAAATAGAAAGCGGCAACAACACATACAAGGTTGAACGTGTAAGATCCGTCCAGAAATTACCAATTTTATCAGTATTTTTTCGTGATATACCTCTAATCAGGGCCAGTAATACGGCTATTCCTGTTGCGGCACTCACAAAGTTCTGTACGGTGAGTCCGGTAAGTTGCACAAAATAACCGAGTGTGGTTTCACCGGCATATCCCTGCCAATTAGTATTTGTTATAAAACTAACAGCAGTATTGAATGCTGAATGCCATGATACATTTGGAAGATTGGCCGGATTTAAGGGTAAACTTGCCTGGAACATTTGCATCAGAAATACTACTATGAAACCCATCATATTAAACATGAGTAAGCTAAAGACGTACGATTTCCAATTTGTTTCTTCCTCCGGATTTACACGAATAAATTTGTAAATAAGTTTTTCCAGCCAATCCAGAACCGGTAACATGAAATGGCGGTTGCCGGTAAAGACTTTACCCATATAATTGCCCAACACTGGAGTGAGTCCGATTAATATCATGAAAAACAGAAATAGCTCAATTATTTCGAGTAAGTTCATGTTTTAGAATTTTTCAGGTTTAATAAGAGTAAATAAAAGATAACCCAGAATCATCAGGGCTATAGCAGCTCCAATGATATATTCCCAAGAACTGTTAATCTCTGCTTGCAGGGTTGCAGATAGTAAAATTAATGTACCCATATAGAATTATTTTATGGTACAAAAATACTATGAGGATTATAAGGATTTTGTAAGGAAAAGTCGTAGGGGTATAAGGATATTATCAAAATTATGCAGGCGCAAAAATATTAAGGGTGAATGCAATGAGTATGTAGTTCCACCCTATAACTCCAATATTGAATTATTATCCAGTGTATATAATGTGAGCTGATAAAAGAAGCATCACATCAACAATAAATGCCATTAGTTGCCCGAACTTACTTATTCTACAGGCGCCTCAGGCACTGCAGTTGTAGGGTCTTCAGGTGTTGGCTCGGCCTTTATTTCATTTGTCGGGGTTTCTGCAACCTGGTCTTCTTGCTTTGC
>JBAXYX010000171.1:0-5305 GCA_041670625.1 Lentimicrobiaceae bacterium
CGTTTACTACGAAGAGGGAGAGGAAGAAATCAAGGAAAGTAATGCCGGGCGACCCAAAGGCTCGCAGAACAAGTTGAACGTGATTTACAAGCGCAAAAAGGGCAGACCTAGGAAATACGTACAGAAAATATGACATATAAAGGTGAGATAGTGCAGGAATACTTGACAAAGTTTCCGAATGCGACAACAAGAGCGATTACTCGTATGCTCATAAAGGATTACCCTGTTGATTTTACAGAGAGTAATACTCGATCATTAGTACGAGAACACAGGGGAGAATTACTAAACCAATGTATTAAAAACACAACAAGCGTGAGAACAGAAGAAGAAAAGAAATTCGCAATGCGAAAGTTTAAAACAGACTACAAACCTGTAAAGGATTACATACTACCAAAGTCCTTTAACAGAGGTGTTATCATCAACGATTTACACATACCGTACCATGACCAAAAGGCTTTGGCAACAATGGTAGAGTTTGCTATCGACTACAAGCCTAATTTCTTATATATCAACGGGGATTTTATTGATATGTATCAACTGTCAAGATTTACCAAAGATAGAAGGCTAAGGGATTTTGCAGGTGAATTAGAAATGGCACGTAACATACTTGCTAACTTTAAAGAGATACTAGATGTTCCTATAATCTTTAAGATCGGGAACCACGAAGACCGACTAGAAAGTTACCTACGGATAAATGCACCAGAATTATTAGGTATAGAGGATTTTGAAATAGGTAACTTGCTAAGGTTCGGTGAGATGGGAATTATAGAGGTTAAGTCACGGCAGAAGTGTATGATGGGCAAGTTAGCGGTATTTCACGGGCACGAGTTCGGACATCAGATATTCAGCCCTGTCAATCCTGCCCGTGGTTTGTATATGAAAGCTAAACACTCTTCAGCTGCCGGCCACCATCACAGGACTTCAGAACATACCGAGAAAGACATAGCAGACGAATTAACGGCAACATGGAGTATAGGAGCTTTATGTGGCATGCACCCTGAATACTTACCATTTAACAACTGGAATCACGGATTTGCCACTATTGAGATTAAGCCAAGTGGGAACTATATGTTTGGTAACAGAAAGATTATAGAAGGAAAGATTTATTAATATGCGAGTAAACGACATAGAAATAAGTGAAGTGAGATTAGAGCTGAAGAACTCCCCGAAGCTTGTACAAGAATACGTTAAAGCGTTGGAGCGGAGTAATCAAAATTGGCAGGCTATCAACAATGAAGCGATTAAGAAAATAAAGGAATTATCTAAAACTAAAACATGAGTGAGCAAATAAAAATATATAGAAAGAAGCCAGTAGTAATTGAAGCTATTCAGTGGAATGGTAATTCAAATAAATCCGAGATTGAGCAATTTATAGGCAAGGAATTAAAGGCAGAATTAGAAAGCGAGACTGCTTATGTTGCCGGAAAGGGTGCGCCAATATTTAGTTTATTGATTGAAACTAAAGAGGGAATAATGAAAGCCTTTCAAAATGATTGGATAATTAAAGAACCCTTTCCAACTGGTGATAGAGACTTTTACCCATGTAAACCAGACATTTTTGCAAAAACTTATGAAGAGGTTAAAGGGCTTCTGCATGCAAATATCTCACATATAGAGGCTACCGAACAACCATTTGTAGGGGGAAAAAGAACATGGTGCGAAGTTGACGATATTCTTTTTTAAAGAAACTCTCTCGACACTCGACTTACTACAGGGGGCTAAATGCCCCTTTTCTTTTTGTATCTTTAAAAGAAAAGAGTTATCTTATGGAAGAAGTTAAATCCTTTATAGGTCAACGAATGAACCTCGATGTGGACGAGAAGCTGTTGAAGCCCGAAGAAACACGTGAGTTCTACAACGCATTAGCCGACATATCGGGAACGGTATTAAAGTTTAAAGGCACTACCAAGGTTAATTATACGCTACCAGTAGGAACTAATAAAGTCCTTTATAGCTGTAAAGATCACGCAAGAAACGCAGTTATATACTTTGTGTACAACTCAAACGGGTATCATTGTATTCTTCGTTACAGAGCCTCTAAAATAGACAGGATACTATGGACTTGTCCTCCGTTAAACTTCAAATTAGAGAAACCTATCAATCATGGTTTTGTCATTGGGGACTTGTTGTTTTGGACAGACGGGTATGATGTAGGCTTTGAGACATTGCAGAACAATCCACCGAGAGAGATCAACTTCATCAAGGCTTTGGGGACAAACAATCCCTATGTAAGTGGCACGTATTCAGAGTTCGATGTAGTTTCCCTTAATGGCAAAGTTTACGAGTACATATCCAAGACACCGAGTAGCGAACCAGTAACCAATGACCTATACTGGAAGCTCAAAGGTCGTACCTATCAAATGGCTACACACAACGAGCTTTATCGAATAATGGACAGGATAAAGTACCCTATGACAGCCGAAGTACCAACTGTAAAATATAAAAACACATGAACTTATTAAACGGTAAACTATATCAATTCAGGTTGAGATACTTGTTCGACAACAACGAAAAGTCGGTTTGGTCGCCCATATCAAAAGTGCCACTACCTGTTTTATTTCCCGGAGTGTACGAATCGTCGGAAGACAATGTGTGCAATGAAATAGAAATTAAGTTTAACACGCAACAGCAAGAGGTAATAGCTATTGACATAGCCGTACGTCAGGGTAACGATGGGCAATGGGAACTCATTGACACTGTTCACAAGTACGATCAAGATTGGAACGTGTTAATAAATTCTAACATAGAGTACACTTATATATGGAAGAATGATTCGGTGTTATTTGGTTTAGATCAAAAAGATACTGCTCGACCTTATGACTACGTACCACAAATAGCAGAGTGTTCCGAGTTGATAAATGAAAATCAGATTATAGATTCTAACATAACAGAGGGGTATGACAACCATAACATAGATTGCCAATTAACTATACAACAAAAACCTGTTGACATTTATGCAGGTGTTAAAAGCCCTAATACGGACTACGGAGATGATATTATCACGCTTAGGTTTTATGAAATACCTATTAATTCCATAGCCAAGGTTATGATTTATGATATTGACTCAACACACCCTGAACAAGGAGTAGTGGAAATAGATATTCATGAAGAACAATTTAGGGATGTTAATTTGACAGAATTGCAAATTGTAGAATTGTTGGGTAGTAACCTGCAAGCACGTGGCATTAAGGTAAGTGTATCAGGGATGTGTTTAATATTTGCTTACAACCCAACGGTAGACTACAGGCTTACGATCACTGGACGGGTGGATAAGGTGTTTCAAAAAGTACCAACGTATAGATATGGGACGAAAAAGTATTTCAAAATCATATACTACGATAGGGCTTTAAGGAGTGGAAGCGCAAATGGGAATATAGAAATTGATATTCCTAACATTAATGAGATTCATGCCAATATGCCACATACTCACACGTTTAATGCTATAGATATTTACTACAAGTTAAAATCAATACCTCCTAAGTGGGCTATGTATTGGCAATGGGCTAAAGCGGAAACCTACGACACTCATCTGTATTTCCAAACATTGGAATATAGAAGCGATGAAGACAATTCTTATATTAATGTTAATGGTTCAATAGAAAAATACAACACATTCTTTAAAAGGTCAAAGATTCCCGAATGGGTATATGAAAAGGGAGACCGAATAAGAATATTGGGACATGCCACTGGTGAGTCTAGTTCCGAATATACAATATATGACGACATAATAGACGTTCCACTCCTTGACTATTTGCCAGATACTAAAGAGTTTGTACTCGGCAAGCATTACAAATTTGACTTTAAAAACAGAAGATACCTAATTGAGCTTGTAAGACCACCTCTTACTTTTGGTCAGAATGAAGTAGGGCTACCATATTTAGAAATTGGCGAGATTAACCCCGTTTTAGCTCCGTACACGAACGATCGTAGTCATGGACATGCAAACCCTTTATACGGGAATCAAGTTGCTAAAAACGGCTTAAATACAATATCTGCCACAGGGTACATTCAGGCGCATGATTCTTACGTTGGAAGACGCCTTATTCCCGTAAGTACCGCCTACGGTATGAGCTTCCCAATTATTGATGCAAGCTTGTCTGACTTCTTTGAATCAGATGCACACAACAAGGGACGTGTTAATGTGGTTGACGCAAATGCTCACAGGGTTAAACTGGCTTCGGGCTTTCGTTGGGGTGGTGCATATATTCAGCAATCCCGTATTAACAACTTATGCCGGTATGACTATGACGACTTTGACTTCGTTACAGAGAAATACGGTGCTATCACTAAGCTAAAACAAGTAGGTGAAGTGCTGCAATGTCGGCAACAGTATCGTAACACTTCTCTATATGTAGGGCGTGTGGAACTTCGACAGAGTGCCATAGAAGAACAGGGGTTTGTCGCTATGAGTGAGAAACTTTTGGGCACTCGTTACGTATCTAAAGATCAATGGGGTTGTATCAATCCCGAATCAGAAGTGCAAGCAGGTAGTACCTCGTTCTACTTCGACTTAAACAACGGTGCTATTATAGCTGATGGAATGAATAAACCTGTCCCAATTTCAGACTTAGGGTTGAAAAATTACATCAAGACGTTAGCTGAAACAATTAAAGGCAAAAACCCCAGAATAGTAGGAGGTTATGACAATAATTTACTTTTGTACACAATTATGGCAGACGAGTTTACACCTGTAACATTAGTATGGAAAGAAGGTTGGAAAACCTTTGTAATAACGGGAGAAGTGGATTGTTACAATTGTATCGGGGATACGTTTATATCATTTCGTAATGGAGAGTTGTGGGTACACAATGGAGCATATAATAGCTTTTATGGCACATTTTCGCCAACAGTGGTTAACATAGTGTTCAATCAACAACCTGACCAGACTAAGATATTCAGGAGACTAAGGTTAAATGCTGACAGTTCTTGGAGTGCACCTGAATACGGGGATGTATCAGTAATACCGACAGTAACCTTTCCACAGGGTATGCAGACAAAGATTCCTTTAATTGGATTGAGGGATGAGGAGGGTATGCAGTATGCAGAGATTCCACGCAATGCAGGTACTCCGCCTACACTCGAAAAGTGGGTGAACGGAGAGTCTATGCGGGGGACAGCGTTGCGTGTGAGGCTGACCAATTCAGAGCCTAATCAGACTTCGTTGTTTGCAGTTGGGGTGATCGAACAGCCAACTTAACCGATAAGCACACTTTATCGGGCGCAGAGCCTATGACAAAAGTTTCTTCAAAACCGCTTGACAAATTGGAGGAACTATTTGTATCATAGCATTTCCTTCCAAATTTAG
>JBAXYX010000172.1:0-5301 GCA_041670625.1 Lentimicrobiaceae bacterium
ATAAGAAGTATTTTTTATTTCTTTTATTACTTCAAGGTGCCCAGAATTATCAATTTTATTTATCTCCCCTCCATTTATAAAACTGAACCAAACATCATTATTCTTGTCAACCATAAAAGATTTTTTGATCGGTATCAATCCTTTACCAGCAATTTTTCTTAATACATTGTTGTATTTAAACGGGTGTATTGCATTATTCCAGAAGTATGACAGTTGAAAAGGGAAACTAATAAACCATACTCTGCCAATTTCGTCTTCATAAATTTCAAAAATTGTATTTTCAGGTAATCCATTCTGAACATCAAAATTCCTGAAAGTACTTCCATCAAAACGACTTACCCCCATATTGGTTGCCATCCAAATGTATCCTTTTGAATCCTGAATAATATGGTAAATCTCTGAACTTGGCAATCCATCATCCACTGAATAATTTCTGAGTGCCGGCCGTTGCCCCCACAAAACTGTAGAAGTAAAAAATACAATACAGAAGAAAAGACTTCTTAAAAATGAGCGCATGCAGCCTGTGGATTGAATACACCAAATGTAACAAAATTACCTCAACCTAAGGGCCTGCTTTATTCAAACTATCAAACAAAACATAAGAACCACTAAACTTATCTAAATATTTGCAATTGCATATGATCCTTCAATATGCAAATACAAAGACACAGTTAAAAGCGTATCTGAATTATTTAATTAAAATTATAAAGGGGTGTCAGTACCAATAGACAGATAATGTGAATCGGGCAACCAGTTGTTATAACACGCTGGTTAATAATATCAACTGGCTGGCACTATGAATTGATCGATGCAATCAAGTAATTGACTTTACGATTTAGTTGATAGGAAATACTAATTGACTTTACTATTTCCTAAAAATCACAATTCAAAAGAATTGCAATTATAAGTTACTATTCCTTTGCATTATCTTAACATTCAACTGAGTTTAACTCTAAAGAATAAAAGTAATTGTGCCACAACTTTTGTAATTTTGCACACTCAAATTTATATCTTTTATTTATCTTAATTAATTCTCAATGAGTTTGGTAATAGTAGGTACTGTCGCATTTGATGCTGTAGAAACACCATTTGGAAAGACTGACAAGATTTTAGGTGGCGCTGCTACATACATCGGTTTAGCAGCAGCTAAGTTATACAACCCTGTAAAGATCATTTCAGTGGTTGGAGGTGATTTCCCGAGTGAATACATCACTCTGCTGAATAATCAAGGAGTTGAAACTAAAGGAATTAAAGTTATTTCTGAAGGAAAAACATTTTCATGGTCAGGTAAATATCATAATGATATGAATACACGTGACACTCTGTCAACTGATCTGAATGTTTTGGCTGATTTCAATCCTGTACTCCCTGAATCATACAAGAACTGTGACTACCTGATGTTGGGAAACCTCACTCCTATCATTCAGAAAAAGGTAATTGACCAATTACCAAAGCGGCCCAAACTCATAGTTATGGATACTATGAACTTTTGGATGGACACTGCCTGGGATGATCTTATGGAAGTTCTCACCATGGTTGATGTATTGTCAATCAATGATGAAGAAGCCCGCCAGCTTTCAGGTGAATATTCACTAGTAAAAGCTGCACGTAAAATACTTAGTATGGGTCCTAAAACCCTGATTATAAAGAAAGGAGAACACGGAGCACTTCTATTTGATGAAGACCAGGTATTCTTTGCCCCGGCCATGCCTCTTGAGGATGTATTCGATCCAACCGGTGCAGGTGATACTTTTGCCGGTGGCTTTATAGGCTTCCTGGCTAAAACTGATGACATTTCTTTTGATAACATGAAGAGAGCTATCATCTTTGGTTCAGCAATGGCCTCATTCACTGTTGAGAAGTTCGGAACTGAAGCATTACAGGCTTTAAAAAGCAATACCTTGTATGATAGGATAGAACAATTTTCAAGGCTGGTGAAGTTCGATATCATCCTTTCATAGTATTCATGAAATTGAACTGCTTTCCTGATAATCTTAACCACTAACCTAACTGGACTTACCGGAAAAACATAAATGATTGTTTTTCTTTGACAAGCAAAGTTAAAGGGGCGTTTGTTCTAATATATATTTTTTTATCTTTGCGGCCTATGTTCTATTTATATATTACGTAATCAACTAAAAACATGAAGGTTTACAAAACAAATGAGTTAAGAAACATCGTTATTACAGGAGGTGCTAAAACGGGTAAAACTACCCTTTCGGAATCCATGTTGTTTGAAGGAGGCCTGATCACCAGGCGCGGAACAATAGAAGACAAAAACACAACTTCTGATTATCGCGAAATTGAGTTAGAAAGGCAAAATTCAGTGACATCAACATTAATGTATGTTGAGCACAAGGGACATAAAATCAATATAATTGACACTCCCGGATTTGATGATTTCATTGGCGAAGTCGTAACAGGATTAAATGTTTGCGATACAGCACTAATGGTAATCAATGCCCAGAACGGTGTTGAAGTAGGCACTGAAATTAACTGGCGACAAATCGTAAAAACCGAAACCCCTGTAGTTTTTCTTGTAAACCATCTGGAACATGAAAACTCTTCATTCGAAGAGACTCTCCGTCAATTGAATCAACAATTTGGAGGCAGTGTTGTAGCTATTCAATACCCTGTTAACGAAGGTATTGGATTTAACGCTATTGTTGATATACTTCAGCAAAAGATGTTGAAATACCCGGCAAATGGAGGAAAAGCAGAAGTACTTGATATACCTGCCGGCGAAAAAGATAAAGCTGCTGAAATGCACAATGCTCTTATTGAAGCTGCAGCAGAGAATGACGAAGTACTTATGGAAAAATTCTTCGATGTAGGTACACTTACCGAGGAAGAAGTAATTCGTGGTTTAAAGCTTGGTATCATGAAACGTGGCTTGTTCCCCGTAATGTGCGTTGGTGGAAAACCAGATATGGGTATTGATCGACTTCTTGATTTCATTGTCAGTTACTTACCGGCTCCTAATGAAATGCCGGGCCGTAAAAATAATGCAGGTAAAGTGCTCAATTGCAATCCTGCTGATCCTGCTTCTGCACTCATTTTTAAAACATCTATTGAAGAACATCTTGGTGAAATTTCATTCTTTAAAGTATATGCAGGTGAAATCGCTGAAGCTATGGATGTTGTTAATGGAAATAATGGCTCTAAAGAACGCATCCCTCAATTATTTGCTATAGCTGGTAAAAAACGTGAGAAACTCGAAAAAGTAGTTGCAGGTGATTTCGCTGCTACTATTAAACTAAAAAACAGCCGCACTAATACAACTTTAAACAGCCCTAAAAATTCAGGCGATATTATTGACCCGATTCAATATCCTTCACCACGTATTAGTATGGCCCTAAAAGCCAAGAACCAGGGTGATGATGAAAAATTAGGTGCTGCACTGACTGAATTACAGAAAGTGGATCCTACCATTACCATCGAATACTCAAAAGAACTGAAACAAATAATTATTCGCGGTCAAGGTGAATTGCATCTCAATATTGCTAAATGGCAAATTGAAAATATTGATAAGATCTTTATTGAATATTATGCTCCCCGTATCCCATACCGTGAAACTATTACCAAGTCTGCTAAAGCTATGTATCGCCATAAAAAGCAATCAGGTGGTTCCGGACAGTTTGGTGAAGTACACATGTTGATTCAGCCTTATACTGACGACATGGTTATTCAGAAAGAATTTCCTATCCGTGGTACTGAAGAAATTAAGCTGGCCTGGGGTGGTAAACTGGTTTACAATAACTGTATCGTAGGTGGCGCTATTGATGCACGCTTTATGCCGGCTATCCTTAAAGGTATCATGGAAAAAATAGAAGAAGGCCCTCTTACCGGTTCTTACGCACGTGATATCGTTGTTAACGTTTACGATGGTAAAATGCACCCTGTTGACTCCAATGAATTAGCATTCAAGCTCGCAGGACGTAATGCATTTAAAGAAGCATTCAAGAATGCAGGTCCTAAGATCCTTGAGCCTATTTATGATGTTGAAGTTATTGTTCCTGCCGAACGCATGGGTGATATTATGACTGACCTCCAAGGCCGTCGTGCTGTCATCATGGGTATGGAAAGTGATGGTAATTACCAAAAAGTAAAGGCTAAAGTTCCTTTAGCTGAAATGAACAGGTACTCAACTGCCCTCAGTTCATTAACCAGCGGTAGTGGTGCTTATTCACTCGCTTTCTCTGACTATGCTCAGGTTCCTGGTGATGTTCAAACTGCATTGCTTAAAGCTTACGAAGAACAAGAAAAAGAAGAAGAATAGATCTTTATTGCCTGAACTTCATTCTTTTACAAATAAAAAACAGCCTGCCTTACTACAATGCAGGCTGTTTTTTTATTCATCCATTCACCCACCATAATTTAATTACTGTTAACAAAGATTCATTATCCAATAACCATATGAGCCATTTTTTGTGTCAGGCAATAAAACTCAATGCCATAATCAGCATTTTAATTGACCCCCTTGCAAAACAAGTACACCCTGTTAAATGGCTATAAGCTTGCAATACTTTACTTTAAACTTTTCCCTTTAAAAGCTGTATACCCTGATAAATGGTCATTCTTAATCGATGTATTCGCAAAGCCTATCAGTATTATTATAAGGGTGCACACTATGTCAAATGGTCATTCTTAATCCTGAATTTCAGTATCAAATTACTGGTCCAAAAAAGCGCTTATATATCATTGGTTTGCAGTGTCTTATATACTATTCTATAAGATTCTCAAGTTTCTTTATTTTGCGCCAAAGGTAATTTTACAATAATGGTTTAAATCATTAATATATCATTGCTAATCAATCTATTAGCAATATTTTATCTGATGGCAAATCCCCGATGCCGTCAAACCCTTGTAACTGTTTGATATTCCATTGAATGCAGAGATTTTATCAATCGATATCCTTAAATGCAGAGCGTATTTATCATCCTTGCAGGGAACTGTACGACTCAGGTTCTGTATTCGCTGAATTTTGTATTAAAAATTTATTCTCATGAAACCTTATGAAAGCATCAGGAACCTCGGCAAATTCTCATGAAACCTTTTGGAACCTCATGGAAGCCACATGAATTCTTACAAAGTCTTAGCAAACTTATTAAACTCCATGAAGCCCTTAATATCTCATGTAGTTTCAGGGAACCTGAAGAAATCCCTGAATCCTCATGGAATCGAGTAGGAGGAAAATGAAATAGTTTTCCTCCTATTTCATTTTCCGACCTCTCACACCACCGTAGTGCGACAAGAAGTCGCTTATAATAACTGTTTAACGCCCAACTTTTTAGGGGTGAT
>JBAXYX010000173.1:0-5274 GCA_041670625.1 Lentimicrobiaceae bacterium
AACTGGTTGAACCATGAAATCAAAAAAAATAAAAACCTTACTGGCCTTTTATCTTCTGCTATCAGGCACTGTATTCAGCCAGCAGCAGATAGTCGACTTTACTTATGATGATTCAGGTAACCGGGCAAGTAGATATATTTCTGTTGAAAGAGTTACTGAATCAGATTCTCTCAAGCATCAAGAAATCCAAGCGTTAGATTATTTAGCAGAAGAAAATATCAAAGTATACCCTAATCCAACCTATGGTAAAATCAATATCGATTTTTCAGTAACTCCGGAAACACCTGCTTTTGTGACAATATCTGATCAGATCGGCAGGTTTGTTGAAAGTTATAAAATTCAAAATGCATCATCACAAATTGATTTAACAACATTTGGGGGTGGAGTTTACTTCCTGACAATAGATGTGAAGGGTGAAAAACTACTCTACAAAATTGTAAAACAATAGACTTTTACCATGTTGGCCTAATAGAGTATATTTCTGTAATAAGAATGAAATGTATTTATTGTTTATCAGGAATTGGATAATTAGTAGCTAATCCGGATAAAGAGTACATGCCAATTTGAAATCCGGATTAGTTGAAAAAAAATACTACAAAAGATGAAACGATATTTTTTAGTACAAGCGTTATATTTTGCTTTTTTGGCTACTTATGCTCAGCAGCAGGCACCCTCCTTTTCACTAAAAGAGCCATTGTCCGGGAATCAGATATATGAAGCCAGCCAATACATTGATATGGTAGATGGATTCCATTATATGGCTACATCCTCAACAGATGTATTTCATGCAAAGATTAATCCGTATTTAATATTTCCACCTGAGGAAGGGGAGTTTGGGGGGCCTTATACCGACGATCACGGTTTAGTAGGGGCTATCCAGGGTGTGTTTAATGTAAATGCAATTGGACAGGCAACCTATACGATTCCCATTCAGGTCCCAAATGGCTTTAATGGCTTTAATCCTAGTGTTTCTATAAATTATTCAAGTCAGGCAGCAAACGGACTGCTAGGACTAGGCTGGTCTCTTTCTGGTGTATCAAGTATAAGTAGAACTGGAAGTACACAATATCATGATGGTGCTACAAGAGGGATTAAATTTGACGAAACTGATAATTTTGTATTAGATGGTCAACGATTAATGAAAATTTCCAACTTGCCTAATGGATCAAATGACTGCGAATACCGTACTGAGCAGGAAAGCTTTAGTCGCGTATTCTCACAAACGGATGGATTAATGAATGGACCGGAAAGTTTTACTATAATTAAAAAGGACGGATCCAAATGGCACTATGGTACTACCCAAAATTCGAGAATGGAACAGTCCCAATTACAAACCACAACTACATATTTATGGCTTTTAGATCGTGTTGAGGATGTAAAGGGAAATTATATTGAGTATTTATATACTAAGAACAACAATACCGCTGAAATATATATTGATGCTATAAAATACACAGGCTATTCTGATGAAACATCAAGTATAAACATACCTCCAACATACGAAATTAAATTTGAATATATTGATCGACTAGATAAAGAGTTTGCATTTATCAGAGACATAAAGAAGGTGAATAACAAATTATTGAAACAGATTAAAATTAATAATTTACAAGAAGAAAAAACAATATTTAGATACAATATAAATTATCAATGTTATAGCAACTATTACCTACTTTCTTCCGTTACACTTTACGATGAGAATGGCAATCAGTACAACCCCCTCAGCTATCATTGGGACAAACCTCAAACACATCCTTCATCTATAGAAACAATATTAAGCATTGATAAGAGCTTTCAATTTCCAGGTGATTATAATGGTGATGGTTTTACAGACTTATTACAACTGCCTGAACTTACAGATGCTCCGTACTCAAATAATGATAAGCTTAAACTGGTTTTAAATAACAAGAATGGAGGATTTATTACTAGTAATTTCGAGATTAGCCTCAGTCCAAACTTCGCTTTTGTTAAAGTTTGCGATATTGACGGCGATTTGATAGCAGATTTTTTATATTGTGAAACAGACATAAATGGTTATAGTTTCCAAATAACACCTTATAGATCAAATGGAAATGGAAGTTTCACCCGTTTAGAACCAATATCATATAACGAAATGCTTACAGGCGCAAACTCATTTTCAGTTGGCGACTTTCTCGGTTTAGGAAAGTCAGGCTTACTTATTAAGCGAAAATGGTCAATTAATTCAGTAATTTCTTCCGCTTGGAAATTGTACTATTTTGATCTTTTGAGTAACACCATGGCGATGGTTGGACAGGGTGATATTGCATCATGGGGTGATATCAATGAAGAAGGAGACTTCAATGGAGATGGACTTATGGATATTATGATTGTAAACAATGATACCACGAAAATTTATTCTTTTAGCAAGAATAGTGAACATAATATTGTTCCAGCCTTTTATTACAATCTTGGCTTTCCCACTATATGGCATCGGGTGTTTACCGGTGATTTTAATGGCGATGGAAAAACGGATGTGTTGACTTATAATACAGATTCACATGTATGGTCAATAGCTTATTTTAAAGAAACTGGTTTCGATTATCCTTACCAAATTGTCAATGTGCCAGGTGGCGACCCTATGCAGTATGTAGAAAATCTCTCTTTTTACAGAAACCAGAACAATTATTCGCATCGTATTCTTGATTTTGATGGCAATGGCAAAGATGATATTCTGACATTTAGTTATGTTACCCCGGTTGTTCAAAATGAAACGCTAGTGAGTACTGCAGAATTCAAAACTAACATGAATATTATATACATGTTCCCGGATAATAAAACCGTCAATTTTTTAGATGATTTTAGCAACCAAAATAGATTTCAAAACAAAACCTTACTTATTGGTGATTTTTCCGGAAAGGGTAAATCTGATTTACTGATAACTAAAAGCACACAATACCTTGAAGTTAAACTAATTGAATCTAATCTAGAACCTGGAGTTCATATTTACGTGGAAAAAACATTTCCTTCGATACTAAAATCATTTTACAGGTCAGAATATTTAATAACCCAATTTTCTGATGGTTCAGATAATGGCATTTACGTTAATTATGAGAAACTTACTTCTTCAGATGTGTATACAAACCCGGGGCTTATGGATTATGGCAGTGGAGTATTTGATGTATGCATTCCTCTAAATGTTGTTAAAAGTACAACGGTAGAAATAGTGCCGAACGGAGATCAAACTATAGCAAAAATAACAAACTTTCGCTATGAAGGATTAAAATTGCATGTACATGGGAAAGGATTACTAGGGTTTACAAAAACTATAACTTCAGACAATATATCAAATGTATTCCATGAAAGCATTAACGCAGTTAACTTCAACAATATTTTCCTCTACCCAGTTACAAATACTTCTTTTTTTCAGGAAATTGGACAATCAAATATTCTATCAAAACAACAATCCAGTTTTACGAGAGCAATTCATTACAACAATCCTAAGGTTTACCTGCTTGAACCTGAATGGCAATTAAATCACTTATATGAACGCCCAGGCGTTTTTCAAAAGACAGAGCTAATCAAGTATTCTTATGATAATATTGAAGGATCAAACAATATAATAATGTACCAATATGCTAATATACAAGAAGTTACACAATCAGTTTCCAAAGAATTATTATATGAGCATAACAGTACATATGAACATAAAAAAGTTACAACATATACATATAATGATGATCCGGATTATATTGCTTTAGGACTTGTTTCGTTGGTTAAAGACATGAAGGTGGTAGAATCATCAAACGAACCAGGCTCAGTACCAATAGTTAGTAAAACTACTAATCTGTATTATCCCAAGAACAATTTGGCAGGCTTCCCTTTTATTTGGAAGTCTGTTGAAAAACCAAATGAATCAGAGAATAGTACTCTTTTGGTCGAAAATGAATATTTGGACTACGATTTGAGAGGCAATTTATTAAGTGTTAATGTTTCGGCTCCCAATTATTTGCCTTCACTTGATTCCAGGGGTTCATCTAATAGTTATTCCGATGTTTACCAATACCGTTTTCCTACAATAACCACCAATGCGTTGGGACAGATTTCAACAGCAACTTATGACCCCGTTTATGGAAAGTTGAAAACCTCAACCGATCCAAACGAGCTTACAACATATTACGATTCTAATCCACTGGGCACTTTCAAAAAAACAGTATCCCCCGATGGCACCATAACAACAATGGTTAAACGCTGGGCAACCGGTCACCCGTACGCACCTCCCCAAGCTTCATACTATACCTGGCAGCAAACCTCGGGTTCGCCAAAAATACTTGTTTTTTACCATAAAACCGGTGCTGTTCTGCGCACCGTTACAATTGGTTTCGACGGGTCGCCACTTTATGTCGATAAATCATACAATGATAAAGGACTTTTACACAAAGAAACACTACCCTATAAAAAGGGGGACACCCCAATTTACACCGAATACCTTTATGATAATTATAACCGGTTACAAACTGTTATCTCGCCTGATAATACCACATCCACAACAACATACAGTGCCAATAAAATTTCGGTTATCACTACCAACTCCGGCTTAAGCCGTACAACAACTAAAAAATACAATGCCGCCGGATGGCTTATTGAAAGCACCGATAATTTTGGAAGTGTTGTAAAAAACGAGTATTATTGCAACGGAAACCTAAGCAAAACATACATCGTGGGGCAAACGGCTGCAACAGTTTCGCTTGAATACGACCATAGGGGTAACCGTACTTTGCTCATAGATCCCAATTATGGCTCTATGGCAACTATTTATAATGCCTATGGCGAATTGGTACAGCAAACCAATCCGCGCAACGAAACAACAATGTTTACTTATGATAAATTAGGCAGAGAAACAAAAGAAACCGGCGGACCTGAGGGAGAAATAAACTGGACTTATTCAACATCAATCGGTCGTATCGGAACTCTTGAAACCATTATTAAAAACAATCACCGTACAAACTATTTGTACGACAATTACCTGCGACTGACATCTGAAACAGAAATTATTGATGGTGCATCATATACCACACAATACACATACGACGAATTGGGAAGGCCCTTTACTACCACTCATCCTACTGGAATAAAGCTGCGCAACGGATATAACGATCATGGAGACCTCACAACCGTTACCCTGGAAAAAGACAATAAGCAACTATGGAAAACCGAGAATATGAACCCGATGGGGCAGGTTACAAAGTTCAAAACCGGCAACGGATTGGTAACTGATCAAAGTTATTACCCGCTTTCCATGCGCTCCTATACAGT
>JBAXYX010000174.1:0-5212 GCA_041670625.1 Lentimicrobiaceae bacterium
AACAGGATTGCACCAATAATTACGAAAACATAAACAGGATGGGAAATAAGCAATGGCCTTATTTTTCATCCTGTTTGTTAATGATTTATTAATGATCGTAACTGATAATTTCACTCAGCTTATTATTTCACACTGTTGATAATTTCACACTGTTGATCATTTCACTCAACAGATCATTCTACTCGACTGTTCATACACATGGACGGTCAGAACTTCATCGCTGGCAAATCCTCAACACTGGTAGATTTACATTATTGGAAGATTTACATCAATGGCAGATTCACATTAATGGGAAATTTATTTCAATTACAGATCCTTATCAATGGTAGATTCACATTAATAGTAGATTCTCATCACTGCTAGATTCTTTTCATTGGAAGATTTACATCAATGGCAGATTCCCATCAATGGAACTGATCGCATAGTAGTAACCAATTTAAGGTAGTTATTAAGCCTTTATAAGGTAGTTATTAAGCCTTGTATTGAAATTATGTTCTAATCAGAACCTCAGCAGGCAAAATTCACGAAAGAAATTACCTCCTTGTAATGAAATCATGTTGTAATCAGAACAGTTCTAACAGTATGAATTCTTAATTTAAGCATAGAGAACACCTCGCAGAAACTTAAGATGGTTTCATTCTCCAACGTATGAATGCTTAATTTAATCATAGAAAACCCATGAAATGCCAAACCTTAATCCCCTGTCGGGCATTGGATAACCGGGAACCATTATGTAGTCATATCCCATTAATCCGCTATTAAGGTGCTTCAACATCAGGAACATCCGGGCCCTCTTTACTCTGATATTAATGAATGCGTCGATGTAAGGGTAGTTGCCGGTTTCTACTTTATTCTGCACATAAAAGGCTCTTAAAGCTGGCATGTAAGCATCAGCATAGTAAGGTGTATTGTACAAAACAGATGCGCCGGTCTGCATATGAAGAGCTCGTTTAAACAAGGCGAGGGAGTAATAAGCGGATAATTTTCCGGTTACTGATGGCAGGCTGATTACTCCAGGTTTAGAGGAATTTTGTATGATACCGTAAAACTGAGTTTCAAAGTGACGAATCTTAAGCCCGGCACTTGCCCAGATTTGTGACACAGACACTGAACCTTCTTCTTTTAAAGGAAGTGCATCCGGACCAAAGTAAACATAATCATTCAAGTTGTAGATATTAAAACCTGCTTTAAAAGAGCGGTATTCATATAATGCTTTCGCAGTTAATGTGGTTTGTTGTCCAAATGCATTGTTCCATGCGAAATGATTAGAAGAATAATATTGAAACAGATAGAATGGTTGTTGAATGGTTAGAGCGACATCCACTTTCAGGTTGCCCCAGTTCTCAGAATTATCATAACCGGGTAGCATAAAGGTTCCTTCCAGACCTTTATCCCCATTAAAAGGGGCACCCTGGGTTGTCCATATCTTCCCTTCAACTTTGGCAAATCCAAATGCATTGGCCGACAAATAAGCATATGGAGTAAAACGGCTAAAGGTGTTCTGAACGGTATCATTTCGGTACAAGCCTGCGATGTGTTCTATCCCGACCCGTAACAGAAGGGCTTTTGAAGAACCCCTGGCTCTCCCTAATCCTCCTTCGATTGAAATGTCATTTGAAATTTCATGGTAATAAACGGAGTCATGGGTAAGAGTTGAATCCCGATATATTTGCTGATAGAAACCTGACACGGGCGATTTGTCGGTGTAAGTATTTGCATTACGCGAGTAACTGAAAGTATGTCTTATGAAATTACTCCTGCCCGGATTATAATATCTATGCAGTTTTTTAGCGATGGTTGTATCAGCCTGGGCATTGTCGACAGGAAGGTTATTTTCTTCTTTTGTAAAGTAATAGAATTGCCTTATAAAAAAGCCACTCTCTTTAATGTTGTTATCTGCATTTAACAACCTGACAGCAATACGCTGGCGATCAGATTCAATGTTTTTAGTAAAAAGGGAATCTACAGCAATGCCTCCATTTTCGCGCCAACGCAAGCGGTTATTATGGTAATTGCCCACAACCACATAATTCTCCTTTTTATTTACATACTGTGCAGTACCGGCGAATGAAATGTTATCTGATTTCTGTCGATTATACAATCCCACAGAATTGATGATTTTCAAATCAAGGCCCAGGGTTAAGCCTGACGCTATATTTTGCGAGTGGGTAACATTAAAGGTTTGTTCTTTCCCATTCCCTGTAGAATAAGTGATTTTGGAATAGGGCCCAATGGTGTGGAAATACTTGATATTCCTGTTGTTTAATTTATAAGCAGTAAAGCCAAAGGGAGTATAGCGAAAACCTGAGATATCCGGTTGCTCAAAAATCAGTGATTTATATGCAAGGCCGGCGTTACCGGTAAGGGCATTCAGTGACTGTTCATTTTCATTAGGAAGGTAGAACTGTGAAGCTGTTAGTACTGAATCATTTTGGCGAATAGTTTTTTCGCCCGGCCATTTTTCGTTGAGCTGAATAAGGAATATGGATGCAGTATCAGGAGAAAGCTTACTTTGGTTCTGAATTTTCTGATCCCCAGGCTCCTGACCCTTAACCATCAGGAAAGTCGATAAAAAGATAAGCAAAAGAGTGATATTCCGCATCATTTTAATAAAGTAGAACCATGCAAAGATAATGTAATACTATCAACTAAATAAATGATTGAGGTTGTATCAGAATGAAATATCTTCCACTTTTTCCACAGGTGCTTCGCACACTTGATGAGTACATTTATAGATAACAGTTCTATTATGCTGAAATTTGTCCCTGAATACAGGTAATGAACTTTTTTCATTTGCTGCTGCAAGTAACGTGAAAGGATGAAACTGCTTCTGAATTTGTCGTGCAAAATCTACTGACTTTTCACCGGTTATAACTACAAGATTCAATCCATGTGCAAGGGCAGTTACCAGGGATGCCCAATTCGCATAATAATCAGGATAAGCAACTACATTCTTCTGCATATAAGAGCACATCTGAATAGAACGATCAATCCACTCCTGATTTTCATAATAGTTGCCCAGGGTAAGTAAAACCCATGCTAAAACTGAATTGCCTGATGGCTCAACGCTATCAATCGTTTCCAGGATGCGGGAAATATTTATTATATGAGTATCTTCATTATTTTCAGGCATATACCAGAACATGGGAGAGTCTTTCTGAGAAAATTCATTTAGTGCACATTCTGTAATTAGTTTGGCTTTATGCAGCCATGATTCATCAAAAGTAAGTTGGTAAAGAGAAATAAAAGCGTCTGCGGTAAATGCATAATCATTAAGGAATCCATTGATTTTAGACTTATTATCCTTCCAGGAACGATTTATTTTGCCATCGGTTTGTGTTAATTCCTTGCAAAGAAATGCTGCTGCATTTAGTGCTGAATATTGCCATTCCTTATATCCGGTTATTATTGCAGCAGTTGCAAATCCTTTAATCATCAGTGCATTCCATGATGCGATGATTTTATCATCAATGATTGGTCTGACCCGCTTATTGCGATAATTCAGCATGATTTGAGAGGCCATTTTAATCAATTGCCTGAGTTCAGTAGCGCTGAGATGCTCGCGAGAGGCGAACTGCTCATCTGAAAGAGGCTGTACCAATATGCTATTTCCTTTTTCCCAAAGTCCTTCTTTGCCAACACCCCAGTAGCGACAAAGTAAATCACCATACTCGGGCAACAGATCCATAATTTCCTGCTTTCTCCATAGGTAAAACGAGCCTTCTTTTCCTTCAGTATCTGCATCAAGAGCAGCAAAGAAAGCTCCTTCATTTGAAGTGAGTTCTTTACTTGCAAAATCCAGTATATGTTCTATTACCTTGAGATATAATGGCTTTGCCGTGTTCTGGTATGCAAGGGCATAAAGAATAGCTAGTTGGGCATTATCATACAACATCTTTTCAAAATGAGGAACCTTCCATTCCTGGTCAGTACTATAGCGTGCAACACCCCCTGCCAGTTGATCAAATATGCCGCCCATTGCTATCTTTTCAAGTGACAGCTCAAATTGTTGCAATGACTTTGCAGATTGTGATAAATGGTAATAATTAAGTACAAACAGCCAAATTTGCGGCATTGGAAATTTCGGAGCACCCCTCAGCCCTCCATGTGAAGTATCAAATTTCAGCGCTAATTGATCATAAGCATCTTGAACAGTTGTAAGGTAATGGCTATCCGGATTAGAAGGGGGGCTGATAATCCCCAGACCTTCAATCCCTTTATGGATACGTTCAGCTTGCCCGAAAATTTCAGTGAAGTTATTATGATAAAGGTCAGAAAGCTGTTGAAGGACTTCCACCCATTGGTCTGGTCTAAAGTAGGTGCCTCCCCAGAAAGGACTGCCATCAGGAAGCGCAAAACAATTCAAAGGCCAACCACCTTGGCCGTGAAGTAGCTGAATAGCACTCATGTATATGTGATCAACGTCGGGTCTTTCCTCACGGTCAACTTTTACGCATACAAACAGCCTGTTCATTAACTCAGCAACTTCAGGAACGCTAAAGCTCTCAGATTCCATGACATGACACCAATGACAGGCTGAATAGCCAATGCTGATAATCATAGGGCAATTACGTCGCCTGGCTTCTTCAAAGGCTTCTGAACTATATGGATACCAGTCAACAGGATTGTTTGCATGTTGCAGAAGGTAAAGACTTGTTTCATTGATTAACCGGTTAGCCATAATTCAAATTTTAATATTCTTCATAAACATTCAACTCATGCCTTTGTTGAAATACATAAAAGAGGAATAGTTGACAACCACTTTATCAATTTAACATCAGAGCAGTTAAAACATTTAGAAACAGATGCAAATATCCTTAAAATTACCACTCATTTGCCCCTTAATTAGTACATAAGTATTATTCAAGGATCACCTAAAGATTTTTTACGGATCCCTGAAGGACCATTTTAAGATCGTTCTAAATTCATTCAAGGATCATTTAAGAATCATTAATAAATCACTTAAAACTCAAATAAGAATTGCTCAGCAATCACATGAGTATCAGATAAGAATCACTTAAGAATCAAATAAGGATCAAATAGGGATTACATAAGAATCGCTGAAGGATCAAATAAGGATCGCATAAGAATCAAATGGGGATCGCATAAGAATCGCTGAAGGATCAGATAAGGGTTATTCAAGAATCATTAATAAATAGCTCAAAACTCAAATAAGAATTGCTCAGCAATCATATAAGGATCAGATAAGAAT
>JBAXYX010000175.1:0-5188 GCA_041670625.1 Lentimicrobiaceae bacterium
ATATCATTTGTAAACCTTTCATGTTAAAAAGATAAAAATTGTTTACTCAATGCAACATGTTAGTATTTACTAACTATATTTGCACCCATGAAAAGCTTAATAAATATCATTTCAGAGTTATCCTATTTAATGGGCCAGATGGAGGAAACTGCTAAAGAGCAATTTAATCTTACCAGTCTTACCTATATTCAGATGAACTATCTGGAAGTGATTAGTAGACTTGAAAACCCTAATATTACTGAACTATCAGTTCAGATGAATCTTTCTAAACCGACTGTAAAAGTGGCAGTTGATAAGTTGATTGAAAAGGATTTTATTTATAAGGTCCGTTCAGATTCCGACAGAAGAAGCGTTCATTTGCATCTTACTGAAAAAGGAAATTTAATTAACCAGATGCATTATTATGCACACAAGCGGATTGTAGAATTGTTCAATAAAAAGCTTGATAATAAAGAGATTGAAACGATTACGGGATTATTGGATAAGGTATTGTCAGACAATTAAAAAGATTTTTGTTAGTATTTCCTAACTCATTTAACTATGGAACTTAATAAAAAACCCTTTGAATACGAAGGGCTGACTGAAAATGAGGTCGCTCAAAAGATTGCAAGTGAAGGATATAATGAACTGCCTTCATCAAAACCTAAAAGCATTATGAACATTGCTCTTGGCGTAATTAAAGAACCCATGTTCATTTTGTTGGTGGTGTGTGGTATGTTATATCTTTTCCTTGGCGATATAGGGGAAGGTATTATGTTGATGAGTTTTGTGTTTTTCATTATGGGCATTGAGTTTTACCAGGAAAAGAAAACAGAGAAGGCACTTGACGCCTTAAAAGGACTTGCAAGTCCCCGGGCTTTAGTAATTAGAGAAGGAAAATCCTTCAGGATTCCGGGAAGGGAAGTAGTAACTGACGATATTGTAATCTTAAGGGAAGGTGACCGTGTCCCTGCCGATGCCATCGTTTTGGGAAGTACCAGTCTGATGGCAGACGAATCACTGCTAACCGGTGAATCAGTACCTGTCAGGAAACGCGAATGGAGTGAAGAGGATCATACATTTGTTCCCGGGGGTGATGACATTCCGATGGTTTATTCTGGTTCTATGATAGTCCAGGGTAATGCTTTCGTTAAAGTTGTTGCTGCCGGAATAAATACTGAAATAGGTAAAATAGGGAAAGCGCTGGAATCAGTTCAGGAAGAACCTACACGTTTGAAATCTGAGATGAGCAAACTAATCAGGAACCTTGCCTGGCTTGGTGTTATTTTATGTGTAATTGTTATTTCTGTTTATTTTATCACAAGGGGTGATCTGCTGAAAGGTTTCCTTGCAGGTATTACTCTTGCTATGGCTATGTTGCCCGAAGAGTTTCCGGTGGTGCTTACCGTTTTTATGGCTATAGGTGCATGGAGGATGTCGAAGAAATCAGTACTGACCCGCAAACCTGCTGCCATTGAAACATTAGGTTCTGCTACTGTTCTTTGCACTGATAAAACAGGCACCATTACTCAGAACAAAATGACTGTTACTAAACTCTATAACGGAGTTAATTATCTTGATGTAAAGGCAATGAATCCGTTTCCTGAACCATATCATGAAATTATTGAATATGGAATTCTTGCCAGTCAGGTGACTCCATTTGATCCGATGGAAAGCGCCATACTGAACGCAGGCAATCAGTTTCTGCATGATACTGAGCATCTCCATAAAGATTGGATAATGGAAAAGGAATATCCTCTATCGAAAGAAATGCTAGCCATGTCAAGGGTATTCACAAGCACAGGCACCCAACAATGTGTGATAGCTGCCAAAGGTGCTCCTGAGGCTATTTTTGACTTGTGTCACTTAGATGCAGAGGAACAAAATAGAATTGTAAAAGCCGTCGAATCAATGGCAGCTTTAGGCCTCCGTGTCCTTGGTGTTGCCAAGGCTAACCTTGATCAAAAGGACTTACCCCCTGTACAGCATGATTTCGATTTTGAATTTGTGGGTTTACTGGGTCTGTCTGACCCCATCAGAGAAAACGTCCCCGCGGCTGTTGCTGAATGTCATAAGGCAGGCATCAGGGTTATCATGATTACAGGTGATTATCCTGTTACTGCTACTAATATAGGTAAGGAGATAGGACTCAAAAATCCTGAAAAGTATATAACTGGTCCGGAGCTGGAAGCGATGACTGAAGAGGAACTTTCAGAAAGGATCAAAGAGGTGAATGTATTTGCAAGGGTGGTTCCTGAACAGAAGCTTAAAATAGTCAGTGCATTGAAGAGGAACAAAGAAATTGTTGCTATGACCGGCGATGGTGTTAATGATGCTCCTGCACTTAAAGCAGCAAACATTGGTATTGCTATGGGCGAGAAGGGCACTGATGTTGCCAGGGAGGCTTCTTCATTAGTACTTATGGATGATAACTTTGCCTCCATTGCCGGAGCTGTAAAGATGGGAAGGCGTATCTTTGATAACCTGCAAAAGGCTTTAGGCTATATCTTCGCAATACACGTACCTATTGCCGGACTGTCACTTGTTCCTGTATTCTTTGCTGATTTGCCACTGATACTGTGGCCTGTTCATATAGTATTTCTGGAACTGATTATTGACCCGGCTTGTTCAATTATTTTCGAGGCTGAACAAGCTGAAAAGAATGTAATGTCAAGACCCCCGGCAGATATCAATGAGCCTTTCTTTGGTCCAAAGAAGATTATATTGGGTTGTATGCAGGGGGTTGGTATACTTGCTATTACTCTGGCTATTTACTTTTTTGGACTATATACGGGTCATACAGGTAATCAGGTACGCACCATGACTTTTGTTTCGCTGATTGCATCCAACATTGCGGTTATCCTCTCGAATAGAAGTTGGACATCCAACATCTTTAGTATATTGAGAACACCAAATAAGACTGTACGATGGATCGTTGGTGGTGCCGTTATATTCCTGATACTTATTTTGAATGTTCCTTTCCTGATTAAGCTGTTCCAATTTGAGAGTATTGGTTTTATTGAACTGTTAATGTGTGGCTTTGCCGGACTACTAAGTATTGTTTGGTTCGAACTTTATAAGTACATCAAACAATCAAGGAATGTGAGTATCTGAAAAGGGTATAAGCTTTTTATGACATCAGACGACCTGCACAATGAAGAGAAGAATAGATCATGCTTGAATGTGTTTAAGCTTTTTAAATAAATAATTAAAGCAAGTGGTCGGTGGAGTTTCACCTGGCAACCGCAGCACAATGGGCCCTCAACAAGGCAAATTAAAGCAAGCGGTCGGTAGAGTTTCACATAAAGCTAAACCAGGTATAGGTTTGTTTAAAATGTCGCTAAAGCAAGCAATTCATTATACCGCCTAAAGCCAAACAAGGTAAAAGCCTATCAGTAAAATAAATAAAGCCGACCCAATCAAGAGTCGGCTTTATTTCAAGGATATAATTCCTTGTTAGTGAGTATTAATGATCTGTTTAGTTGTAGTTCCAAACATGGTCCTTAATACAACCAGGAATACTTGTTCGCTACTATTTAATGGAGCGAATTTGTATGAGTATACTACGCCGGCTTTGGCTTCGCCTTCAAAGATTGAGGAAACCTTCACACCCTGCATATTGTAAATTTCGAGTGTAACCCTTGTATCAGTTTGCAAGTTGAAGAAAATTTCAACCTGATCCCTGAATGGGTTCGGTGCTACAGTTAAATTAACATTCGAAGTACCGATTTGAACTGATGGTTCATTAACCGGTTTGTCAGGCATTATTGGTGCCATTACCGGTGCACCAAAGTTTGCAGCCCATTTGCAATCACCATCGAATGCTTCATTGATAACAGTAGCAGCACTACTAATATTACTCAATGACGGTTTACCAGATGATGGGATATAAACTTTTCCCAGAGCATCGTTAGCAAATTCCATCAATGAACCTACAGTTGCGCCTCCGTAATGTAAATTCAGGTAAGTGACTACATTCTGTGGAACAGAAAGGGTCATATAGCTGAAAGTATAAGCATCGGGAACTGTACCGCAACCTGCATAATTATCAGCGATGAGGAAACTGGTGTTCAAAGGCAAACCTGCCAAACCCGGACTACTGTTCCTGATATTAATTGCTAATGTCAGGGATTGTCCAAGAAGGATATTCTTCTTCAGGTTATTGTTGTTTTCATAGCAGATGTAGTCTTTGTTTAATGCTGCTGCTTGTCCGCCAGACGGCAGAACATCTTCAACACAAAGAGCACCGGCTTCACCATCGGTAGAATAATAGGAATGTCCTGGGCGACCAACAGTCACGCCAACAGGTGTCAAAAGCTGTACTAGTCTGTCATGTTGTGACAAACCATCACAGTAGCTTCCGCCAGGTTGACCCCAGCCTCCCATTGTCAGCGTGCAGTTCTCAGTAGCAGGAGTACATTCAACCGTATATTCGCAGATAACGGTGCAACCATTCTCATCGGTAATAGCGAGAATGAAAGTTGCTGAGCCATCAGCCATAGCGTTGAATGTAACAGAAGTCCCGTTTGCAGGTCCAATAATTACCCAATCAGAACCCGGAGCAATACTCCATGATAAGGTTGAATAAGGTACATTGATTGTAGCCGCAAGGGTGTTATTTACCATTCCGCAGAATACCGGATTACCGTTGTTCAAAACATAATCCACATCCTCTACACAATCGTATGTGATTTCAATTGTAAAGAAGCATGTCGCGCTATTTCCACATTCATCAGTTGTCCTGTATGCCATTGAATGGACTCCAGGTGTCAGATCGTTGAAATAGAGTGGGAATGTTGGAACAAGATATGCACTGCCATCAAGACTATACTCAAAAAGAATGTCTTCATAAGCCGTACAGTTATCGCTATATTCAGGTGGTCCCATCAATACTACATCCGGACACCATTGTGAGATATTTTCCGGGCAATCGATGGTTGGAGGAGTATTATCATCAACGGTGATGATCTGAGTTCTGGTAATTGCAGGGTTACCGCAGATATCCATGACATTCCAGGTACGGGTAATCGTACCGCCACAGGTGCCGCCTACCAAAGGACCATCTATACCTAAGACCAAACCGCCTTCATCGCAGTTGTCGGTCCAGGCCAGACTGATCATCAGTGGTACCAGATCGAGGCACTCTACCGTAACAGGAGCAGGTGCTGCTGCCAGTACCGGAGCTGTATTATCATCAACGGTGATGATC
>JBAXYX010000176.1:0-5111 GCA_041670625.1 Lentimicrobiaceae bacterium
TATGGCAGAATTGAAAACGAAACAAAACACCGCAGATGTAAGTGAATTTATCAACCAATTTGCTGATAGTGAGCAAAAACGTAAGGATAGCTTTGAACTTTTAAAACTGATGCAGGATATAACGGGTTATGAGCCAAAAATGTGGGGCCAATCCATTATAGGGTTTGGAAGCTATCATTACAAATCAGAGAAAAGTCGTCAGCAAGGTGATTGGTTCCTGATTGGTTTTTCACCCCGAAAGGCAGCTATTTCACTCTATGTTTATACCGGCGCCAAAGAGCATGAATATTTATTGGAAGGTTTGGGGAAATTTAAAATGGGACAAGCCTGCCTTTACATCAAGAAATTAGCTGACATCAATCAGGATGTTCTCAAAAAAATCATGAAAGCGACTATTGATCATTTACAAAAGAAATATTGATAATGATTCTCAAGTAACGCAAAAAGCCTGAGTCGGATAGAAAGTACTTGCCTGTCTTTAGACTGCTGTATACAACCTTAACTGTTGGCATGAATGATGACAGACATGTATCAGGTTCTTTCTGTGTGTTAATGTTGACAAAAAGTTATAACTTTGATAAAAAAAGAGATATGAAAAGGAAAACTTTACTTGTAATAGCAATATTTGCATGGGCCATATCAGCCAGTGCACAAATGGATAACCTGGCTAATTTGAGTGCCAAATGGATTCGCACAAATGTGCGCAATGCCTCGCTTGATGGCGGTGCCGATATGGTAAATTTTAACCCGGCAGGACTGGCAATGCTCGATGATGGTATTTATATCAGTTTAAGCAATCAATCGTTGTTTCGCCATCCTCAACATACATTCGATTTTGGAACAGTAAGTACTTCGAACGAACAGGATGGGATGGATCCGTTCCTTCCAATGGCATACGCTGCCTGGAAAAATAACAATATGGCGGTTTCAAGTGGTATGTATATTTCAGGTGGTGGTGCATCTGCCTATTATCCTAACGGTTCGTTCAATACCAATTTAATGGGTAATATGTTTTTGCCGTCGATGGCTGAAAGTAATGGTTACTCATCATTTAAAGACCAATCGCTGGATGCTTCATCGTATTACCTGACGGTTCCACTTAACTTTTCATATGCTATTAACGATAAATTGGCTGTATCGGCCGGTGGCCGTTATGTCAGGGGTATTAATAAAACAAAAGCAGGAATGACATTTACCGGGTCACTGTTCGCACCTGACTATGAGATGACTATTGACTATAAAAGTAATGCTAATGGCTTTGGCGGTGTTTTCGGAATTGACTATAAACTTGCCGATAAAGTGAATGTTGCTGTGCATTATGAAACTAAAGTAAAACTTGAGTTTGAAGCAACCGATAATAATGGTACCTACAAATTGGAAGCTGATGGAACAAAAAGTCGGAGAGATTTGCCTGCTGTTATCAATACCGGACTAACATACGATATTACCCCCAGGTTGATAGCAGGTGTTGATTATAACTACTATTTTCAAAAGAATGCTGACTGGGGCGAAATTCAGGATCCAACTACCGGTGAATATGTTAAAGCTTCAGAAGCTGCAGGCAATTGCTATACGGCAAATATGGGGTTCAGATACCTGCTGAACGAAAAGCTGGAATTAAGTGCCGGGTGTACCTACACCGCTTTTATGTATGATAATATGGAACTTTATTATACTAAAATGGGACTCTACGAAGCATTGAAATACGATAATTTTAATGTCAGTATTGGGGCTGGATATTACATTACAAAGAATATTCAGGTAGATTTGGGAATTGGTCGCACCTTCTGGAAGGATAAAACTATTAAATCATTAAATGCCGGGATTCCTGTTGAGGTTAATGACTCGGGGTACGTGGTTGCTATTGGCTTCGATTTTAGATTATTATAAACAACTGAAACTTTAGGGATTTTAGAATGAAAACAAGAAAATTAGTACTTGGTGTGCTTTTCGTTTTTGCACTACCCATCATAACTTCAGCTCAGGCAGAACTGATCATCCCAAAAGGGAATGCTGTTGCTCTCGATAAGCATACCAGGCAAAAGGATGGGAATCCGGGCAGTAACTATTGGCAAAATACCTCTGATTATTTTATCAAGGCATCCATTGACGTTAAAAATAAAATATTAAGCGGTCAGGAAAAAGTTATTTATGCTAATAATAGCCCGGATTCTTTGAAAACAATTGTAGTCAGGCTTTATCAGGATATCTTCAAAAAAGGTGCAAATCGCAATTCAATAGTTGCAATTAATCCGCTTGATGTTAATGATGGGGTAAATGTAAAAAACTTACGGGTCAATAATGCTGAAATGGACCTTGCGCTTATTAAAAGAGAAGGTACCCTTATGTTTATTCGTTTAAAGGAGAAACTGCCTCCCCACCAAAATGTTGAAATACAATTAGAATGGGATTTTAAGATTCCTGAATTTACATTAATCAGGATGGGGACTATTGACAGTACAAGCCTTTTTATCGGGCAATGGTATCCTCAAATTGCCGTGTATGACGATATGAATGGTTGGGATACCCACTCTTATAATGGAATGGCAGAATTTTATAATGACTTTGGGAATTTTGAAGTTGAAATCACGGTTCCTGAAAAATTTGTGGTCTGGGCTACCGGAGAGCCCCGGAATTTAAAGGATGTTTTACAGCCTCAGTATTATGACAGATACACAAAAGCATCTGTAGCTGAGGATATAGTTCATGTAATTACGGATGAAGACCTTATCAAGGGTGATATTACAACCCCAAATACTACCTGGAAGTTTAAAGCTACGCAAGTTACAGATTTTGCTTTCGGGATTAGTGATCATTACCTATGGGACGTTACAAGTGTGGAGGTTGATAAAGCTGCGAAAAGGAGAACTGTGATTGGTGTTGCTTATAATAAAAACGCTAAGCACTTTGATCAAGTGGCTGAAATATCCAGGGAAACGGTTAGATTATTATCTGATAAAATGCCCGGAATCCCTTACCCGTTTCCTTATCTTACCGTTTATAATGGTGATTTTGGTATGGAATACCCCATGATTACCAATGTGGGTGCTGATGAAGATTTTGGTATGACTGTTTATGCTAATTCTCATGAAATCGCTCATGCTTATTTCCCTTTTTATGTCGGTACAAACGAAACAAAAAATGGTTGGCTGGATGAAGGTCTCGTTGTTTATATGCCTGAAAAATTGCAAAGTAAACTGGCGCCTGAATTGAATATTGCTAAGTATAATACGGATGCTTTTTCAGCTTATTCAGGTTTAGAAGATGAGCCTGCCCTTATCACTCCGACTCATTATCTGGATGCGAAAATTTATTTTTACCTGAACTACGCAAAGACAGAACAAGCATTGAGGATGTTAGAGATGGAACTTGGTAATGATTTATTTAAAGAATGTCTGGTTACATTTATGGAACGATGGAAATATAAACACCCTTCTCCTTTGGATTATTTCAACACATTTAATGATGTTTCAAAACAAAATCTGAATTGGTTTTGGCAGTCTTGGTATTATCAAAACGGAGGTATTCCTGATCTGGCTATAACCGATGTTATCAGAAATGATAATCATTGGAACATTGCGATTGAAAATAAAGGAGATTTGCCAATTCCTGTCGTCATTTCATTATATAAGAATGATAAATTCGTTAAAACAATCAGGGAATCTGCAACCAGATGGCAGGGCGATAATCATGTAATCAAATTGACTTTTGATGCACCTGATACCATCACAAACATTAAATTAGGCAGTGATATAATTCCTGATGCTAATCGAAAAGACAATGAATATGAAAGTAAAAGATAAATTCGAAAGCTACCCGATATGAATGGCGATTGTATTGTTCGCATTATTGCTGCTCATAGTGCTGTCGACTACCGGAAATGCTTTTATCCGTGGGACATTTACTTGCAAATATTGTAAACAGAGAGTTTTAGGTTGTCCGGCAGAACAGTTGTTTAATAAAAAGTAAACAGGTTTTGATCATGAATAATCTACATCTTCAGCCTGTCAGGCATGTGAATTAATTGCTAAATTTGTTTTTTATAATGATAAGGGGTCAGATATGAATATAAAACAATTGCTATTATTAGCCGTTTCCGTATTCGCCATAACTATCGTTTGTGCGCAAGATACTTTGTTATGGAAATTTTCAACAGGTTCAGCAATTTACTCTTCTCCGGTGATTAGCGGAAACAATGTGTTTTTTGGTAGTGCAGATAAGAATTTGTATGCACTTGATAAATATTCAGGTCAGCTTAACTGGAAATTTGAAACGAAGGGCCAGGTTAATTCTTCTCCATGTGTGTGTGAAAACAAATTATTGTTTATGAGTTCAGATGGGAACTTGTATTCACTTAACAAAAACACGGGTAATTTATTATGGAAGTTTGCTACAAAAGGAGAACAGCGTTACGACTTGTGGGATTACTATCTTTCATCTCCTATAGTTGATGAAGGTATTGTTTATGTGGGGAGTGGCGATAGTACGATTTATGCTATTGATATTGAATCAGGTGAATGTATCTGGCTGTATAAAACGAATGGTGTGGTTCATGCATCGCCTGTGATTAAAGATAAAATCGTGTATATTGGCAGTTATGATGGTTACTTATATGCCTTAGATTCCAAAAACGGGAAACTGATTTGGAAATTTAAAACCATTGGCGATCAATATTTCCCTAAAGGAGAGATACAAAAAGGAGTAGTTGTTTATAAAAACTCGGTCATCTTTGGAAGTCGTGACTATAATATTTATTCATTGGATTTGAAATCGGGATCCGGACACTGGAATATGAAAGAAAGAGGTAGTTGGATTATTGCAACACCATTCGTTTTAAATGATAATATTTACTTTGGCACATCTGATACACACAAATTTTATTGCATGAATGCGGGCTCGGGAGAAGTAATGTGGGTGCTTCCTTTGAATATGCGGGTTTATGGTACTGCAGCTTTGGTAAATGATAAGGTAGTATTTGGTTGTTTTAATGGGAAGCTCTATTTTGTGGATCCTGATACAGGGCATGTTAAGTCTGTTTTTCAAACGGAAGAGAGTAAAAGAGGGTATCTTTCTATTTACAATGATAAAGATGAATTCAGAAGTGATTTTAA
>JBAXYX010000177.1:0-5044 GCA_041670625.1 Lentimicrobiaceae bacterium
AACAGTAGTAATGTGTAATTTGTCAGCATTTGGATGTTGTTCACAGGTTATAACTTTACCGGTTACAAAGCCCTCTAACCCACCTTTTAAGGATTCATACTGTTCAACACCTTCCACTTCCAGACCAATATCAGTAAGTACACTTGACATTGTATCTGCATCCAGTGAGCTTTTCAGGTATTCTTTCAACCAATTATAAGATATCTTCATGCTAATAAATTTGAGACGTCAAAATTAATTATAAAAACAGAAGGTGTGACTACAGAAACATAATGAATTGCTAACTAACTGATATTACCCCATTGCTTGTTCTGAGCCTGTAAAAACTTAACCATCTTGTGATGATCATAATTGCTTAGCTCAGGATCTTCCTGCAACAAGTTGTAAGCCTCTTTGCGGGCCGTTTTAAGTATCTCCTCATCTGCCACCAAATCTGCAAGCTTAAGCCCTATTAAGCCACTTTGCTGAGTCCCCTGGATGTCACCCGGGCCTCTAAGTCGTAAATCCATCTCAGCAATCTCGAACCCGTCATTACTTTTTACCATAGTATCTATCCTTTTTCGGCCATCTGAGCTTAATTTGTAGGAGGTCATCAGGATACAGAATGATTGAGAACCACCCCTGCCTACTCTTCCCCGAAGTTGATGTAATTGGGAGAGTCCGAATCTTTCAGCATTTTCAATAATCATTACAGTAGCATTTGGAATATCCACGCCCACTTCAATAACAGTAGTTGCAACCATAATCTGGGTCTTCTTCTCTAAGAATCGTTGCATTTCACTTTCCTTCTCAGCAGGTTTAAGTTGTCCGTGAACTATGCTTATCTGGTACTCCGGCAATGGGAAATACCTTGATAATGTATCAAAACCATCCATCAGATCTTGTAGGTCCACCTTGTCTGATTCATTAATGATAGGATAAACAACGTAAATCTGCCTTCCTTCAGAAATTTGCTGTTTCATGAATTGCAATACTCTCAACCGTTCCTTTTCAAAAAAATGGAAAGTTTTAATAGGCTTTCTTCCCGGCGGCAACTGATCTATAACAGATATTTCCAAATCACCATAAACAGTCATGGCCAGTGTTCGCGGTATCGGGGTTGCAGTCATCACCAGTATGTGGGGCGATATTTCACTCTTTTGCCATAATCGGGCTCTTTGTGCCACACCAAACCTGTGTTGTTCATCAATAATCACTAGTCCAAGATCTTTAAATACTACTACTTCTTCCAGTAAAGCATGAGTGCCAATCAGAATGTTCAATTCTCCATTCCTTAATGATGAATGAATTATTTCCCTGTCTTTTTTCTTTGTTGAGCCTGTCAATAACTTAACATTAACCGGTATGCCATTCAGGAACTTATTAATTGTATTGAAATGTTGTGTAGCCAGTATTTCTGTCGGGGCCATTATGCAAGCCTGGCAACCATTATCAAGCGCAATAAGCATCGACATAAGGGCCACCAGTGTTTTACCACTTCCCACATCACCCTGTAGCAAGCGATTCATTTGCTTTCCGGTATTTAAATCCTTCCTTATTTCTTTAATTACTTTCTTTTGAGCACCAGTTAATTCGAAAGGAAGGTGAGATTCATAAAAGGTCATAAAATAGCTACCTATATGATCAAACACCCTTCCGATTGATTTCTCATTCCTGATATATTTAAGTCTGAATAACTCTAATTGAATAAAAAAGAGTTCCTCAAATTTAAGTCTGTATCTTGCTTTTTCCAGTAATGCAAAGCTCTTAGGGAAATGGATATTAGTAATTGTATCCGCTCTGGAAAGGAAGCTATATTTTGAGACTAATACACTACTCAGGTTTTCTTCAATATAGGGATAGGTTTGCATCAAAGCATTTCTGATAATCTTGCCAAAGCTTTTACCGGTAAATCCTTTTCTTTTTAGTTTTTCGGTAGTAGAATAATAGGGTTGTAATGGTTCTGCCTGTATTTGAATTTCTTCCTCTATAGGATCTATATCAGGATGAGTCAGGTTAAACTTATCATTAAAAAGTGATGGTTTCCCAAATACAATATATTCATGCCCAATTTTGATCTTTGATTTCCACCAGCTTACTCCCTGAAACCATACTAGCTCAATTTTCGCGCTACCATCATCTAATATTCCAACAAGGCGTGAAGTTCTGCCTACCCCGATTTCTTTTAAGCTTACTATTCTTCCTTTTAATTGGACATAAGCAGCATCAGTATCAATGTCAGTAATTTTGTACAATTTACTCTTGTCAATATACCTGAGAGGGTAATATACCAGTAAATCGCCGAACACTTTAATACCTAACTCTTTCTTGAGCAATTCAGCTCTTGCAGGCCCAATTCCTTTTAAATATTCAACAGGAGTGTCAAGTGGATTCAACTCAAAATAATTTATAAAGCAAAGATAAGCAACTGAAGGTATAAAAAAAAAGCCCGGTAATAAAACCGGGCTCTATACTTTCATTACAGTTTAGAATTCCCAAAGGTTTTGTTCAAAAGTAAACAAATCATTTTTAATTCGTTCAGCTTCCATCAGTGCATCTACACCGGTAGCATAATCTGATATTCTGCGGTCATATACATTATCTTCCTTATATACATAACTGCTAAACATTCTCTTCCAAAAAATGTCATCATAAGTCTTTCTGGCAGCACTGTTGTTTCTGTTAAAGACTTCAGCTTTTGCTAAAATAGGCCTTGCTTCAGGGAAACTGATCCAAAACAAAGGATCATAAGCTCTGAAAAGTCCATTTTCGTCAAAGTTATCACGTACCGGGCAAATACCCAATATACGTGTTTCCATAACTGACCTTTGTTTATCAAAGAACCAGTCTTCCTTTACACGAAACCTCTTAACATCAACAGGATTAAACTTCACCGAAATAATAGTATCATACCAATCATAAGGAGGATAAGGTCTTTGCATAGGAACAGAGTCACTACGTTCTAACCTATTCATAATTTCCTGATAAGTAAGTGGTATAATAAATTCATCTGATGGATTTGAGGCATCATAAGCAGTAATAGTACCTTCTTTCAAACCATCCATTAATACCTGCATAAGACTTCGCAAGTCATTATGAGGAACTTCAGGATAATAGAAAGCCTGATTCATTTTTTCACGCAAATCAATTACCCGCCAGATTCTTTTGCTCCAAACAACGTCAGCTTCCCTTACCCAAGGGTAAGTAATGGGCTTCTTTTCAATTGTTGTTTTTTTGTCATATACTCCATCACGAGGAGCACTTTCAAGGACCTGTGCTACACTGGTTTCTGCAAAACAAACCATCATAAAGGCAAATGCGATAAAACCAAATACTTTTTTCATCCGTCAATTTATTTATTGTACAACCTAAACAGGACTGCTAATTATTATTCTAATATCGTTTTCACTCTGCTCTCCTTACAAATCCTGCTGTTTTTGCAGCAGGATTATAAGGAAAAACGATTATTTTGACTCGTTATTGTACTATAAGACTAATAGTTCCTAACTTCCTGTTTCCATCAGGACCTTTAGCCATAATATTTTCTAACCAGATTCTCTGACCACGTTTACTATTCGAAATAAAAGTTTGCATTTTCTGATTCAGCGCGTTACCACTACCTTTCTCTTCAAAAGAATCGCCTCCTCGAACACTAACAAATGTAAATGAAGTAATTGTAAAAGTCAGGTCAAAATCAAAGTCATCCGGCATTTTAGGAATAATGTACCTTGATGCCAAAAGCATACTCTTAGGAACTGCTCCACCATCGGTGTTAGCAATATATGCTTTAGGATCAGGAACCCTCTTAACCCTGAATTCAGCTTTACCCATATTCCTGGTAGTCTTTCCGTCATTATGAGTAACAGAAACGATTGCTTTCGAAACTCCCGAAGGAACTCTTACTACCCATTCTTTACCAGTTTTCCTGATAGTTCCAGAGCTGATACTTGCACTGATTTGAGATTCAGGAATACCTGAGGCTGCAATAGATACAGGGTTATCAACATTAGCATAGAACACGTTCATTTTTGTAGGAGCAACAGTAAGTGAAGGAGTCATAACAAAGTAAGATTCTTCAAAAGGATACTCTTTAATCTCTCCTGATATTGGGTCTTTAACTTTAATAGATCCTTTATACTGTTGTAATCCTGTAGCACCGGCACCAACAGTGTATTTTGCAACACCATTTTCAGCAGGGATAGATCTACCGTTTATAACAACATCAGGATTTTGCTTTGAATCAATAGCTGCAACTAAAATCTCAGCTTCATAGGTATCACCTGAAAAGACCAACCTTGAATTAGGAATAACCTTAGCAGCAACCATATCAAACTTATAATCGGAAGCAGTAATTGAGTTAAACAGTGTTGAAACTATATCACTTTCAGTAGTTCTGACGTCAACAATAAGTTTATTCAAGAAAGTAACGTTAGCAGCTAAGATAGTATGATAAAAGTTATGCATTTCCCAGTTTTGACGTGCTTTGTTAGCATCACGATATTCACCATCAGTAACAAGTCCTAACTTGATAGATTCCTTAGTAGTTTCATCAAGTCCCTTTATAACATCAATTTTATACTGGTTGATTTTATTCTTTAATGTACGGGCTTCTCCTTTTGATCCGTCTTGTGAATTACCAATAAAATAATTGGTAGTTTCATCGTAACGTGATCTGGAATCAATTTCTCCCAGAGGAGTAACGCTAGCCTGTTGTTTAGTGATACCTTCAGCACGTGAAATGGCAGTCCATTTAACGTCTTCAATGTATTTCACCATTTCTTCTGAAATTTTCCGCACTTCTTGTGCTTTCGTCCAATATGGGCCTACTTTTTTTTCATTCAGGAGGTTTTGTTGTTCAAACCTTGCGTATAACTCATCGTTTTTTGCTTTAAAGGTTTTATTTGTTCCTTCTATACTGTTATTTACAACAACAAAAGCTTCAATAATTTCGACAGACACATTTAAAGCAAGTAGCGCAGTTAACACCAGGTACATCATCGCGATCATTTTTTGCCGCGGCGTTTCCTTGTATCCAGCCATAATTTTCCTTTACTTATTAAATTAA
>JBAXYX010000178.1:0-4963 GCA_041670625.1 Lentimicrobiaceae bacterium
GAAGATCATGAAGTGGTTGTCATGACAGGGGGCTCGGGATTATACATTAAAGCCGTTTGTGAAGGGATGGATGATTTGCCGGATGCTGATCCTGAAATCAGGGGAATGCTCAACGCTACTTATAGCACAGGTGGATTGGCTGCTTTGCGTAGCATGCTGCTTACGCTCGATCCAATATATGCCAGGCAAGTTGATATGGCTAACCCAAACAGGATAATCAGAGCTTTGGAAGTTACTCTGCAAACGGGCAAACCTTATTCACAGCTACGAAGCAATACGCTGGCTACTCGAAATTTTAATATAATAAAAGTGGCATTAAACCTCCCGCGCGACGTTTTACATCGGCAAATTAACAGCAGGGTTGACCAGATGATAGAGCAGGGACTGGTAGAGGAAGCCAGAAGCTTCTTTCATTTGAAGCATTTGAATTCTTTAAATACGGTTGGATACAAGGAACTTTTTGATTATTTTGATGGCCATACTACTCTTGAAGGTGCCATTGAAAAGATTAAAACCAACACTCGACGATATGCACGCAGGCAGATAACCTGGTTTAAAAAAGATCCTGATATGCATTGGTTCCCACCAGACCCTGCAATAGTGATTGAATGGTTGGATAATGCCCTGAAAGAAAGAAATCAGGATGGTAATATACGCTAACAACTAAGACCACACGCCCGACAAGCGCAGCCCGGTGTGGCCGGAAGGATAGTGATATACGCTAACAACTAAGACCCGGTTTCCTTAAAGCAATAAAGCCGGAATAGTATACCGGCTTTATTGCTAAAATGTCATCATAGATTAGTGCTATTTAAGGTATTTATCAAGCCACTTAAAGAACTCTCTTTGCCAGAGAATAGCATCCTGTGGTTTCGTAACAAAGTGACTTTCGTCAGGGAAGAAAAGGAATCGGCTTGGTATGTTATTAAGCTGAGCTACATTGAAGGCCTGCATACCTTCAGTATATGGAATTCGGAAGTCATTGCCTCCATGAATTACAAGTATAGGGGTGTCCCAATTTCCCACAAAAAGGTGCGGGGAGAAATCATAACTCTTGGGGCGTGGCTTATCCCAATAGGCTCCTTTGTAATCGTAGTTTACGAAAAACATTTCCTCAGTTGATCCGTACATGCTTTCAAAGTTGAAAATACCACAATGTGCAATGAAGGTTTTAAATCTTTTATTATGATTACCTGCTAACCAGTAAACGGAGTAGCCTCCATAACTTGCACCAACTGCACCAAGCCTGGTTTCATCAACCCAGGGTTCAGCTGCCACTGAATCAATGGCTGTAAGGTAATCCTTCATGTTTTGTCCTCCATAATCGCCACTGATTTGATCATTCCATTCCTGCCCGAAAGTTGGTAACCCTCTTCGGTTAGGAGCTACAATAATATAATTATGGGCGGCCATCATTTGAAAATTCCAGCGATAGGAGAAAAATTGACTGACCACACTCTGAGGCCCGCCCTGACAATAAAGTAGTGCAGGATACTTTTTATTGGGATCAAAGTTTGGAGGTAAAATAACCCATACCAGCATTTTTTTGCCATCGGTAGTGGTAATCCATCTCTTGGTTGTTTTACCGGGAACTACATTCTTCAGTATCTCACGGTTGGTAAAAGTAAGTTGCTCTTCCTGTCTGTCAGCTTTAACACGGAATATTTCAGAAGGCAGATCCATACGCATTTTGGTAATAATAAGGTCATTTCCATCAAGTGCATATGCCTCTATATCATGATCACCATGGGTAAGTTGTTTGATCTTTTTGGTAGCTATATCAAGTTTGTACACCTGAAATGTTGCTTGTATGCCACTGATAAAATAGATTGATTTACTATCCTTACTCCACGTAAATTGTGATGAGCTTTGGTCAAACCCTTCAGAAAGATCAGTATAGATCATGCTGTTCATTTCAAGTGGCTTACCTGTTTTAGTCTTTAGTTTCTCTATGTTGTTTTTTAGTCCATTTAATGCCCCCGGGTTAAATTCTAGAAGCATGATTCGGTCTTTATCAGCTTCAAATCCCGGAGTTACCATACTACGATAGACCATTTTAGAACCGTCAGGTGAAAAAACGGGATCCTGATCATAACCTTCATTGCCTTCTGTAAGGTTTTTAGTAGTCCCGGTAGGAAGGCTATAAAGGTAGATGTCGCTATTTGTGCTCAAAGCATATTCTTTACCTTTAAGCTTTTTACACACATAAGCTAACGCATTGCCGTCAGGTGTCCATGCGATTTGTTCCATGCCTCCCCATGGCATCATAGGACTATCAAAGGCTTCACCGGGCATTATATCTTTACCTTCACCAACAACGCCATCAGAATAGGGGGCAATGAAAATATGACTGTAACTATAGTCATGCCATGAATCCCAGTGACGATACATCAGGTCGTCATATATCAGTGCGTTTGCAAGAGGAAGGTCAGGATACATATCATGTGCATCTTGCTCTATCTTCACGTCCTTGATGTAAACCATACTTTTCATATCGGGTGAATAAGAGAACCCGTTAATTCCCCCTTCAATATTAGTAACTTGCTTTTTATCTTCACCGTTGATACCCATTTCCCACAATTGCATGGAGCCTGATTCAGTGGAGAGGTAACCTATCTTCTTGCCATCGGGCCGCCAGATACCATTTACTTCACTTCCTTTGGAATCAGTAATTTTACGCGGTGACTCAGCATTCTTGTCAAGGATATACAAATCACGATTGCCCTTGTTTGCTGCAATATCATACCAAGTAACACCGTATAAAATAGTTTCTCCTGAGGGTGAGAGTTTCATGTCACTTACCCTTCCAAGTTTCCAAAGGGTTTCTGCTGTATAGCGTTCCTGTGTTTTCGCTGTCATGCTTAACAATAATGCGATTATTAGTACAATTCCGTTTTTCATCGACTTCATGTTTAAGTATTAGTGCATACTAATAGTAGGGGTAATGATTAAACGGCTAAATTATTAAATTTTATGGACTGACTCTCCTAAATGTGGTGTAATCTGATAAATGTGATGCAATCTGATAAATGTGATGCAATCTGATGGATATCTATTATAAACAGCAAGGGTTCTCCTGAAAATTTGATGTTTATATACTGTCTGTTCCTAATGTACTGTCTGTTCCTAAAAAAACTATAAAGGCCTATAAAGGAAGCAAAAGTTGAAAGGGACCGTACTTGTTTAACATTCGATATCGATGGGGTTGTGCTGAAGGTCAATTCCAATAAACAGCAGCAAATGTTAGGGTATACTGCCAAGTCCCCACGACAGGTCTCTATTATTTGATAAAAGGTTTTATCGCTTCGGTTGGGAACTCTATAATCTGATACGGATCAAGACAGGTATATATTATTTAATAAAGGGTTCTTTCCTCCCAATGGGAGACTTGTAAATGGAAGTAATAATTCCTGATACTTGGAGATAATGTCCCTTTAAAGTGTGTTTTGTCCAGATAAAGGACAACAATCAGAGTGAATGAATTTTAATCGGTTGAAATGCAGCATGATATAAAACTGGCTAAATTATTGCAATTGCTTTTTTGCAATAATTGAAACAAAGCATTGTAATCAAGTACAGCTTATTGCATATCATCAAAAAGAATAGCATTGATTAAGGTCGGTAATCATATTGTATCACAGCTTAGAAATAGTGATCAGGGTATTCAGTTATTACTGGATACTCATTTCAATATTCTTGAAGCAGACAGCAGTTTCAGTGATGTTACCGGTATCAAAACATCTGGCCTGATTGGGTTTTGCTTGTATGATTTAGTACACAAAGAAGACTATAAGAAATTAAAAGCAGCAATTTTAAAGAAAAAGGAGCGATGTGAATTCAGGATAATAAAAAGGGACGGGAACCCTTTTTATGCTGATACGGTGGTGTATTATGATGGTAAATTTATAAGTGATAATGGTGTTGCTTATAAGCTGAGCATTTATGATAACACTCCATACATAAACCGGTTGAATGAGCCTATTGAATGCAATGAGCAGTTAAGAACGAGATCATCTGATTTGAGTATGTTGGATTTCTTAGCCATGATGAGTCATGAAATAAGAACTCCAATGAATGGTATAATGGGAATGGCCAGTTTACTGATGAATACAAACCTGACATCTGAACAAAGGGATTATGCTGATACTATTCAGGCTTCAGGTGATTGCCTCTTAAATATAATTAACGACATACTTGATTTCTCCAAGATAGAAGCAAATAAAATGCTTATAGAGGAAGAACCATTTGATGTAAAGGCTTGTATTGAAAATACTTATGATTTGTTTGCCATGCAGGCCATTAATAAGAGGCTCAATCTTCTATATAAGATCGATAACAATGTACCGGGTTGCCTTATTGGGGATGTTACCAGAGTAAAACAGGTATTAGTTAACCTGATTAGCAATGCCATCAAATTTACTCAAAAGGGGGAAATTAACACTACTGTTGAATTGTTAAATGAACCTGATGCGGAATTACTCGAACTAAAGATTTCAATAAGGGACACAGGTATTGGAATGCGACCTGAAAAACTATCTGGCATATTTGAACCATTCACACAAACGGAATCATACACAACCCGTAAGTATGGCGGTACCGGATTGGGACTTCCTATATCAAGCAGATTGTGCAAATTAATGGGCGGCAGTTTGAAGGTTGAGAGTCAACCCGGAATAGGCTCAACTTTCTATTTCACCATTCGGGTAGGGAATTCAAACATTAGCACTCCTGTGCATTACATAAAAGGTCAACTACCTGAATTAAAAGGGCATCGTGTACTAATTGTGGACAATAATGATTCAAACAGGAATATATTGAAGCATCAGTTTGAATTATGGGGCATGATAACTACTTTAGCAAAGACATTTAGCCATGCTTTGGAAATTCTTAAAGATACTGCAGATTTTTCATTAGCAGTAGTAGAGCAGGAATCATCAGGAATAGATCATGAACTTTTAGCAAA
>JBAXYX010000179.1:0-4929 GCA_041670625.1 Lentimicrobiaceae bacterium
AATTAAAAATGGCCCGGACTATTCTTTTATAGGATTTGACCCCACGGTTGAACCAACTGAGTTGATTGATTTTATACTGGCTACCTGGAATTTTGAAGTAATCAGCAGCACGATAATTGATTTTCGAACGGGCGACAGATACCTTTCCGACCATCTGCCGATAATTACAGAACTTCAGTTGAATAAAAATTAAATAATCCCAATCAAATAATAGGTATATTTCAACTATTTATTTCGATTCCACTATTCTTGGCATGATTATTGACAGTATATATTATATACTGTGGAGGAATCATTATATTCTTTCTATAGAACCATTACCAGAAAGTTACTTAGGAAAATAATATCTTAAAATTTCATAAAGTGTACTAGAAAACCAAAAAAGTTTTCTAGTTTTGCAGTTTCAAATACGAATAGATGACTCCAAAGGAAAAAATTATTGATGCTGCAATTAAAGCATTCACAGTCAGAGGGATCAAGAGTGTTACCATGGATAGTATTGCTCAGACAGCAGGCGTGTCAAAACGAACGGTATACGAGTTATTTGAAGATAAGGACAGTTTGGTGATAGAAGCTCTCGGGCAGATGATTATTAATCACAATAAAGCCATGATAAACATTATTGGCCATACCGAGAATATTATTGAAGCCTTGTTTCTTATCATCGAAAAGGAAGCAAGAAGACAAGAAGAAATTTCACCTTTGCTTGTTCAGGATATGGAGAAATACTTTCCTTTGGTCAATGCTGCGTTTTTTAAGGACCCACAAAAGATTTGTATGTATTCAGCTACCTATACTTTTCTGCAAAGTGGAATTGATCAGGGAATTATCAGGAAAGAACTCAAACTTGAATTCGTTGATACTTTTTTGCATGAAATAATCAGGATGGTTCATTTAAGTGATCGGATACGATTACTAAATCCCGCTAAAGAAGATTACCTTAATAACATGTTTCTGCCATACTTCAGGGGCATATGCACCCGGAAAGGTATGATGCTAATGGAAATATACTTTGACAACCAAACAGAATAATTCTCTCTAAACATGAAAATCAAACGAATAGGACTTTTGCTGTTAATAAGCATGATGTACATCACGGTGAATGCCCAACAACAACTCACATTCACATTGCAAGGAGCGGTAAACCATGCAATGCAATATAATAAGACCTTGCTCAACTCCGGATTAGCTGTTGAAAAAGCTCAGCAAAGTCTTAAAGAGGCGATTGCTAACGGACTACCACAAATAAATGCAAAAGTTGATTATACAAACGCATTGGGTGCCAGCATGTCAATCCAATTCAGTGAAGAAATGCCTGCAACTGAAATACCTATCAAACCTTCAAGCAACTTCAACTTGCAATTAACCCAACTCGTGTTTAGCGGTAATTATATTTTAGGAGTTCAGACATCAAAACTTTACAAAGAGCTCAGCGAAATGAGCCGTCAGAAAACAGAAACTGAAATAAAGACTGAGGTTACTGATGGCTATTATCTTGTATTAGTTTCGGAAGAACTATTGACTAAACTTGAGCAAAATCTTGTTAATCTGAAAGACCTTTATAAAAAGACTGAAATCCTTGCATCAGTTGGAATCATTGAGAAAAATGATGTTGATCAACTACAGGTACAGGTTAATACAATGCAAAATGCTGTAAACTCTTCAAAAAGGCAGTTGGAATTGGCAACTAATATACTTCGCTTACAGATGGGAGTGAGTATTGATACTGAATTAGTACTCAGCGACAAGCTTGATATGATACTGGATCAGACCAATGTGGAAGCTACCATGCTAAAGGATTTCAGGTTGGAAAGTAACATTGACTACCAATTAATGGACCAGCAGGTTGTTATTGGGAAAAAAATGGTTGACTTAAAGAAAGCATCAGCCTTACCAAGTATTGCAGGATTCTACTCTTACACCTACAAGTTATTGAAGCCTGACTTTGATATGACACCACCTCATATAATTGGGTTGCAGATGAATATACCCGTATTCTCAAGTGGTTTAAGAAATGCTCAAACCCAACAGGCATACCTTGATTTGAAAACTATACAGAATAACCGGGACCTTGTTAGTGATCAGTTGCGTATGCAAGAAAAACAACTCAGGTTCAATTTAACAAATGCATTTGAAACCTATAATAATCAAAAATCAAATATCGAAGTGTCGCGCCGTGTTTATAACAGCCTAAAACTCAAATATGAACAGGGTCTAATTTCAGGGCTTGATATTATTACAGCAGACAATAACTACCTGAAAGCAGAAACAGACTATATATCTGCCACTTTGCAACTGCTGGAAGCTCGTTTGCAACTTGAAAAAATGTATACAACAGCCAATTAATACTATAAAATCTCTCATCACAATGAAAAAACTATTTTATTCCGTTTTCGCTATAGCCATTGCATTTACTTCGTGCAATCATGGTGATAAAGCAAATACTGTCACTGCCACTAATCAAAGGGTTGAACCTGTAAAAGTCATTCAACTCAGTACTCAAAAAGTCTCACATACCATTGAATACCAAGCTACTTTGGAAGCATTTGAAGAGATACACCTTGCTCCGGCATCACCGGGACGTATTGATGCCATCCATGGTGAAGTTGGCGATAAAGTTTCAAAGGGTGCCTTGTTAGTACAAATGGATCGTACACAATTACACCAGGCTGAAGTACAACTGAAAAATATAACTACTAATTTCAAACGGTATGATACTTTACAAAAAGTTGGTAGTATTGCCCAACAACAGTATGACCAGTTGGAAACCCAATACGAGGTAGCCAAATCTAATGTTGATTTTCTTAAAGGGAACACCAGACTAATATCTCCATTTAGCGGAGTTATTTCCGGTAAGTACTTTGAAGCAGGTGAAATGTACTCTGCAATGCCTAATACGGAATCAGGTAAAGCAGCCATTCTTTCATTGGTACAAATTGACAAGTTGAAAGCTATTGTTGCAATCTCTGAAAAGTATTTCCCACAGATTAGGATCGGAATGACTACTACGGTTACCAGTGATATATATCCGGGTAAAACATTTAATGGTCGTGTATCCTTGGTACATCCTACTATCAATGCTGCCAGCCGTACTTTCAATGTAGAAGTTACCATCAATAATAGCCAGAGAATACTTCGACCGGGAATGTTCAGCCGTGTAACCTTTAGTCCTGATGAAACTGAAGCAATATTGTTGCCCGCTCTTGCAGTACTTAAAATGCAGGGATCAAATGACAGATATCTTTTTATTGAACAGAATGGCGTTGCTAAACGTATTCCGGTTACTCTTGGTCAACGATTTGATGATAATGTTGAAGTTATTTCCGACCAATTAAAATTGGGAGACAATATTGTTATTAGCGGTCAGGCACGACTGTTGGATGGAATGAAAGTAAAAGTGACAACTGATTAATCTCACAAATCTTAAGTCACAAAAACTTTAATAATCATTTATTTACAACCAGACTTAAAACTTAATTATCAATGAGTATATATAAAAGCGCGGTTAATAAGCCTATAACTACAATAATGATATTTGTTGCCATTGTTGTAATGGGTATCTATTCGCTGCTACAAATGCCGGTAGATCTATATCCGGAAATAGAACCACCAATGATTTCAGTAGTTACAACATACGCGGGAGCGAATGCATCAGATATTGAAACCAATGTTACTAAAAGACTTGAAGACTCTTTTAATGCAGTAGATAATCTGAAAGAACTGAAATCAACATCAAGTGACAATATGTCGGTAATAACCCTTGAATTTGAGTGGGAGTCAAATCTTGATGAAGCAGCAAATGACATTAGGGATATCATTGACCGTACATACGACTACCTGCCTGAAGGAACTGAACGACCCATCATCTTTAAGTTCAGTACTAATATGATGCCTATCCTTTTTTATGCAGTGACTGCTGATGAAAGTTACTCTGGATTAGAGAAACTAATTGATGAGAAAGTCATTAATCCACTTAACCGTGTAGAAGGCGTAGGGTCAATCTCAATGGTAGGTGGGCCTGAAAGGACTATTTATGTTGATGCTGATCCGGATAAGCTTGATGCTTATCATCTGACTATCGAACAGATTGGAAATGCGATAAGCACAGAGAATCTGAACATGCCTTCAGGTAATGTGAAGATGGGATTGATGGATTATCAATTACGTATTCAAGGCGAATTTGATGACAGTAAGCGTATCAGCAATCTGGTAGTAAGTAATAACGGGGGCAATGTTGTCTATCTTCGTGATGTTGCAACTGTAAGGGATTCGATAAAAGATGTATCCCTTGAGGAAAAGATTAACGGTAAGAACGGGTTGCGTATGTTCGTTATGAAGCAATCAGGCGCTAATACCGTACAAGTAGCTCGTGAAATAAAAGAAAACCTGAAAGTCCTGCAAAAGGAATTGCCACCTGATGTTCATATTGAAATGATCTATGACTCATCAGACTTCATAAAAGGTTCAATCAACAACCTTTCTGAAACCTTGATGTGGGCATTTTTATTCGTAATCCTGGTAGTTATTTTCTTCCTTGGCAAATGGCGAGCTACCTTTATTATCATACTAACCATACCTATTTCTTTGATTGTGGCATTTATTTACCTGTACTTCACAGGCAATTCAATAAATGTAATCTCATTGACTTCCCTTTCCATAGCTATTGGGATGGTGGTGGATGACGCAATCGTTGTATTGGAAAATATTACTCGGCATATAGAACGAGGGAGTAGTCCACGTGAAGCAGCAATCTATGCAACCAATGAAGTATGGCTTGCAGTAATAGTAACAACATTGGTTGTGGTGGCAGTGTTTTTCCCACTTACCCTTGTATCAGGAATGACTGGTGTAATGTTTAATCAGTTAGGATGGATTGTTACCATCACCATCGTTACTTCAGCTTTGGCAGCTATTACAATTACCCCAATG
>JBAXYX010000180.1:0-4821 GCA_041670625.1 Lentimicrobiaceae bacterium
AAGAGTTTGAAATTTTAAATAATTAGCTTTGCAACAAGCACCGCAAATATACAACTATTACAAGGTTTGTTAAAATTTAGGTTTACATCACAAAAAGCAAATGTCTTCAACAGGATTGCTTATATTTGTACTCTCTAATAACAATTAATTTTGATGTTTAATTTCAGATCACTTACAATATTAAGCCTGGTTATCAGCATAAACTGCTTTATTTTAGCCTTACCACAAAAAGCTGATGCGCAACAAAGCATTAAAGATTCCTGCATCTCCATTAACCTGATTTCGGCCCACTTTGCTGTTCAATTTCCTGATGGGGATGTTAGTGAGCGCTTTGGCACGAACTCGATGGTTGGAGCCGGTTTTATGCATAAAACTGCAAACAACTGGATGCTTGGCATTGAAGGAGGCTTTTTATTTGGCAATAATGTTAAAAATGAAAATACGATATTAGCTAATATTCAAACCTCCACCGGGGATATAGTGGATATGGAAGGCATTTATGCTAACTATCATTTTTATGAACGGGGTTACTCAATACTGGCTAAAGCAGGCAGAGTATTTTCATGGGGTAAGCCTAATAAAAACTCGGGCATTATGGCAGGAATAGGAGGAGGTTACCTGCAACATAAGATATTGATTGATCATCGTGACAGGACAGCACCTCAAATTACAGGCGACTACCTTAAGGGATATGATGAACTTAAAGGCGGTCCTGCATTAAATGCTTATGTAGGTCTATTGCATCTTGGCAACCAAAAAATTGCTAACTTTTACGCAGGAATAGATTATACGGTTGCATTTACTGAGCATTATCGCCCTTATTCGTTTTCAGCCATGAAGTATACTAGCGGTAAGTTCACTGATTCGTTCATTTCCTTAAAAGCGTATTGGTTCATACCTATTTATAAAAGAGCTCCAAAAGAGTATTATTATTACTAAATAACATACCAATTTGAGTCATCCGGTACAACAAACCATTTATTATCATGAGGCTTCTCTATAGCATCTGTATTGGCTTGTACTTCCTGTTTCTGCGGGCAGTTGCATTATTCAACCAAAAAGCCAAAGCCTGGTTTTATGGCCGCAAGGAACTATTTACAAAACTTGATGAAGTGTTCACCACGCTCAATGCTGATGAGAATCCGGCACCCGTTATCTGGATTCACTGTGCATCTTTGGGTGAGTATGAACAGGGCCGCCCCATTATTCAGGAAATCAAGAAGCGTTTCCCCGGCTTTATTGTACTTTTGACTTTCTTTTCCCCTTCAGGATATAATAATCGTGCATCTAAAAGTGAAGCCGATTATGTATTTTACCTGCCTATTGATACTCGCAGGAATGCTCGTAAGTTTATCAGGACAGTATCTCCTTCACTGGCTATTTTTGTGAAGTATGAATTTTGGTATAACTACCTGAATGAGCTTTACCTTAATAAGATTCCGGTATTTACTGTATCCGCTATTTTCAGACCTGAGCAACACTTTTTCAAATGGTATGGCGCATGGTTTAGAAACCACTTGAGGCACATCAACAAAATATTTGTACAAGATGAAGAATCAGCTGAATTGCTTAGCATGATTGATGTAAACAACGTGGTGATAAGTGGTGATACAAGGTTTGACAGGGTTGCCGGAATTATGCATCAGCATAAGCCATTAACAGCTGTTGAACAGTTTTCCACCGGTCATAATGTATTGGTAGCAGGCAGCACCTGGCCACCTGATGAGGATTTGCTGAGGAAGCTTTATGACGCAACTGAAGGTTCATTAAAATTGATTATTGCCCCTCATGAAATTACCGTACAACACATCAATGAACTTACGGCAAAATTCGGCAATGAAGCAATCCTTTTAAGCAGGGCTGACACTACTGATTGTTCAAAGTTCCGTGTATTGATTATTGATTCTATTGGAATCTTATCACAGATATACAGGTATGGTCAGATTGCCTATATTGGCGGAGGCTTCGGCGTAGGCATTCATAATACACTGGAAGCTGCCGTATACGGAATGCCGGTTCTCTTTGGACCTAACTACCAACGATTCAGGGAAGCACGCGAATTAATTGCTAACAATGCTGCAATATGTATTCAGGATGCGAAAGAGCTTATTGATGCCGTTCAATCATTCCTTAACTCCCCTGAAAAACTACAGACATATTCAACTGCCTCAAGTCAATACGTTGAGGATAAAACAGGTGCCACTGAATTAATTATGACTGAAATTGAGAACTACATCAGCAATGTAATGATCAATTAGCGTATCACGTTCCTTTCGGCGCCTTCCGGATTTTCTAATTGGACTACTACCCGTGCAAGCTCACAACCATCATTGGCTGTTGTGAATTATTGGGCTCTCCCTTATCCCTGCCTCCAGTTCACTGATAGCCCGGCCGGTTCATGTGAATGACCGTTCAGTAGAAAAGCAGACAGTATATCGCATCTCACGATGAGAAGCAAAGGCTGGTTTTTAAAGTATTTCACCATCTTATCCTAAATAGGTAAGTTTAAATAAGAAAAACATAGGTGCTAAAATAGCAAAATCTTATCTTTGCCATAAATAATTTAAAATGAACAAGGTGCCCGAAAATGATAGCAAACCCATTATTGGCATTTCTACCGGTGATATTAATGGTATAGGTTATGAAGTGATTATCAAAGCGCTCGCCGATAACCGCCTGTTTGAAATGCTTACTCCGGTTGTTTACGGATTAACAAAAGCAGCATCATATCATCGAAAAACAGTTAACATCAGTGACTTTAACTTTTATATCATTAAGAAAGTTGAAGCGCTCCATAATAAGAAGGCTAACCTGGTTAACCTGCATGATAATGAGGTTAAGATAGAACTGGGCAAATCAACAACCATCTCAGGGGAGCAGGCTTTGTTATCGTTGGAAGCCGCAACTGATGACCTGAAAAAAGGAATCATTGATGCCATAGTAACCGGTCCGATCAACAAAAAGAATATTCAGTCTGATGAGTTTCATTTTCCGGGACATACAGAATATCTGGCTGATAAATTCCAATCACCGAACTCATTAATGTTGATGGTATGTGATAACCTGCGCATTGGAGTGGTAACCGGCCATATTCCTGTATGTGAAATATCCGGAAAGCTCACTATCGAACTTATACTTCAAAAAATTGATATTCTTAATAAATCCCTGATGGTTGACTTTGGGATCAGGTCACCACGAATTGCCATAATGGGATTGAACCCTCATGCAGGTGATGATGGTCTTTTGGGACAAGAAGAAATTTCGATCATTAAACCTGCTATTGAAAAAGCAAAAGAAAAAGGGATTTTGGCTTTTGGGCCTTTCCCTGCCGATGGATTCTTTGGTTCATCCTCTTACTCAAAGTTCGATGGCATACTTGCCATGTATCACGATCAGGGCATGTTACCATTTAAGACTATGTCATTTGATTCAGGGGTTAACTTTACTGCCGGATTACCTGTAATCAGGACTTCACCCGCACATGGTACCGCATATGACATTGCCGGGAAAGATTTAGCCTCACCTGATTCATTCAGGGCTGCCTTATACCTCGCATGTGATATATTCTACCACCGCAGAGAATATGCTGAAATTACAGCAAATCCGCTAAAGGCAGCACGGCATGAAACAGAGAACACCTGATAACTAATAAAACATAAAAAATTGCAAGAATATACAATTAGCGAGATAGCCAGAATTGTTTCAGGCGAGCTGAGTGCTCCATTAGCCCATACCCGGATTGTGGACATTGTTACTGATAGCCGCAAACTTAATTCACCTCTTACATCGCTATTTTTTGCACTGGTAACAGCCCGTAATGATGGGCATAAATTCATTGAGACTCTTATTGACAAGGGAGTAGTAAACTTTTGCGTTTCTGAAATACCCTGGAGGCTAAAGCATAGGGCAAATTTCATACTGGTAAAAGATACGCTGGAGACTTTACAAAAGCTGGTTGCCTATCACCGTATGCGCTTTGATATTCCGGTAATCGGGATCACAGGAAGTAATGGAAAAACAATCGTTAAAGAGTGGTTATGGCAATTGCTCTCTCCTGAAAAAACCATTGCCAGAAGTCCTCAGAGTTATAATTCTCAAATAGGGGTTCCTTTATCTGTATGGCAGATGAGCTCACTCCATAACCTGGCTATCTTTGAAGCGGGCATTTCACAACCCGGTGAAATGGTCAACCTGGAAAAGATCATCAAGCCTACTATCGGCATATTCACCAATTTAGGACAGGCTCATGATCAGTTCTTTGATTCAGCACAGCAGAAAGCACAGGAGAAACTCAAGTTGTTTGAAAACACACAAACAATTATATACTGCCGGGATCATGATTTGATACACCATGAATTGCAGTTACAGTGTCACACTATCCGCCACACCTTCAACTGGGGTATTCATGCAGAATCTGTACTGAGGATTATTGAAAAAGTAAAAGATAAAAACAGCACTTCCATCAAAGCTATATACCAGGGAAAGCAACAGCAAATTACGATACCTTTTACTGACGATGCATCCATAGAAAATGCAATGCATTGCTGGTCAACCATGCTGGCTTTGGGGTATGGCCCGGAAGTTATCAGTAGCAGGATGCGAAAGTTACAGTCGGTTGCTATGCGCCTTGAAATGAAGGAAGGGGTTAACAATTGTCTGATTATTAATGACACTTATAGTTCCGATCCTGATTCATTAGCTAATGCGCTCGATTTCCTGGTTCACCAAACAAGGCATGAAAAGCGTACCGTCATTCTGAGCGATATGCTTCAGAGTGCCTCCGATGAAGGGGCACTATACCAATATATTGCCACTTTACTT
>JBAXYX010000181.1:0-4791 GCA_041670625.1 Lentimicrobiaceae bacterium
CACTTTTTCATCTGCAATCCAAACAGCCTGATTTAATTGGTTGATCCCTTGAAATTTATAAATATTTTTCCAGTTATAAGCCAGGCTATTAAAGTAATCAACTGCATACTTAGTCTTTTCTTGTGTCGATATGGTGGTGTATTTTACATTGATTCCGTTCTCATTAAAATCATAAACATGAGCAACATTCGATTTGTTTTTATCATCTGAATTTTTACAATAAAAAATTATCCTCCCCTGCATTGATATTTTTTTCCAATATTCTTTTTGATTCTGATTGTTAAAATTTGAATACTGCATAGTAATTATCGTACTATCGCTACCCAGCATCAAACCGGGTGATTTCATTTTTGTCTGGCCTTGGCATATCAAGGCAAACGTTAGGAATATAATTGAAAGAAGAGTAACTTTCATGGTCTTTCGGGGGATTTGCACGTGTATCAATTACGGAATTCTGAATTACAAAAATAATACTGCAAATGGCAATCCACAATCCGTACAATTACGTATATTTTATTGAATATCAGTCCAATCACGAGTACGTATTTATACGTATTCGTACATCACTCCGTAGTGGTAAATCCTTTAAGCGTAGTTGTATCACACCATAAATGACGCCATAGTTGGTATTATTCAGCAAATGCAAAATGTTTAGCCCAGGTCATAATACACCATCCATGACAACATAGTTGGCATCACTCAGTAACAGTAAATTTTCGAACTCGAATGAACATCACTTAATATATTCATATATTTGGACATAAATTAGCATCTCCTTTTGTATGGGTATTATTAGAAAGGTATTCAGGTTTTATTACGAAGGATTCCGGAGCATGACTGTCGGGCGAACCCTGTGGGCTATTATTATAATTAAACTCATTATCATGTTTGCCATACTCAAGCTTTTTTTCTTTCCAAACTTCCTTAATACCAGGTTTAATAACGATGAAGAGCGCAGTAACTATGTAATTGAAAGTTTAACCAAACCAAAATAAAACACTATGATCGAATCATTTGACTATTCATTGATTGATTGGTCGAGAGGGCAATTTGCTCTGACTGCCATGTATCATTGGGTTTTCGTTCCATTAACGCTTGGCCTCGGATTCATGGTTGCTATTATGGAAAGCATCTATGTGAAATCAGGAAATCCTGAATGGAAACGTATTACTAAATTCTGGATGACCATATTCGGTATCAATTTCGCTATAGGAATAGCTACCGGTATTATCCTGGAATTCGAGTTTGGCACAAACTGGTCAAATTATTCTTGGTTTGTGGGAGATATTTTTGGCGCTCCGCTGGCAATTGAAGGCATTATGGCTTTCTTTCTGGAATCAACATTTATTGCCATCATGTTTTTTGGCTGGGATAAAACAAGTAAAAGAATGCACCTGTTCTCCACATGGCTTGTAGCTTTCGGAGCCAGTCTTTCAGCTTTGTGGATCCTGGTTGCCAATGCTTGGATGCAATTGCCTGTAGGAATGAAGTTCAATCCTGAAACCGCCCGTAATGAAATGAACAACTTCTGGGATGTTTTATTCTCACCCATGGCCATAAGCAAATTTACCCATACCATTTCATCATCCTACTTGCTGGCTGCATTGGTAGTTATTGGTATCAGCGCATGGTTCCTGATCAAAAAGCGCCATATAGTCTTTGCAAAACGCAGTATGGTTGTAGCCGCAGTATTCGGCTTAGTTACCTCCATATTTACCATAGCTACCGGCGACTATAGCGCGAAGATGATAGCTATGCACCAACCCATGAAATTTGCTTCTTTTGAAGGCCTTTATGAAGGAAAAAACGGTGCTCCCTTAATAGCCATAGGTGTTATATCACCCAAACTATCTGATCCTGAAAAAGAGTACAAAAAAGACTTCATCTTTAAAATTGAGTTCCCCAAATTCCTGTCGTTCCTTGCGTTTGATGACTTCAATGCATTTGTTCCGGGCATAAAGGACCTTTTAGAAGGGAATAAGGAACAAAATATCCCCCCTTATACTGAAAAAATAGCACGTGGTAAACTGGCTATTGAAGCACTTGCCCAATACAAACTTGCCAAAGAAGAAGGAAATATGGCGGTAATGGCTGAAAACAAAGCCATCCTTGACCAAAACTTCCAATATTTCGGATATGGATATTTCACCGGCAACACCTCACACCTGATCCCTAATATACCCATCACTTTTTACAGCTTCCATATTATGGTAGCCCTTGGTTTCTGGTTTGCTTTATTCTTCTGTATCATCCTGTACCTGATTTATAAAAATAAGATAACAGGGTTGAAATTCTGGCTTATACTTGCCATTGTCAACATCCCACTTGCTTATCTGGCATCACAGGCAGGTTGGATTACTGCCGAAATGGGCCGTCAGCCATGGGTTATTCAGGATCTGATGCCTACCATGGTTGCCGTTTCAAAACTTGATGCCAACGCCGTAATCACCACGTTCATCCTTTTTGCTCTGATATTCACCAGCCTGTTAATTGCTGAACTGAGTATCATGTTCAAGACTATCAAAAGCGGACCAAAGCAACTTACTGCTGAATCACTTAATGATGCTGAAGTCAGGTTAAACGGAGCTACTCACAAAGATGATTTACCTAACATTAATGGAGGACCAGAGCATGTTTGAAAACTTATCATTATTGGACCTGCAGCAATATTGGTGGGTCATCATTTCCATTTTAGCAAGCGCCCTTGTTTTTTTAATGTTCGTACAAGGCGGCCAGACATTAATTTACACCCTTGGTAAAACAAATGATGAAAGAGACCTCATTGTCAATACACTGGGGCATCAATGGGAAACCACCTTTACTACACTGGTAACTTTTGGCGGCGCCTTCTTTGCATCATTTCCATTATTTTATTCCACGAGCTTCGGAGGAGCTTACTGGGTGTGGATGGCCATACTCATAGCATTTGTAATCCAGGCAGTATCGTATGAATATCGCAGCAAGCCTTCGAACGTATGGGGTAAACGCACCTTTGAAACCATGCTTTTCATCAACGGGGCTTTCGGCACCTTCCTCATAGGTACTGCTGTTGCCACTTTTTTCAGTGGCAGTATGTTCTCTGTTGACAAATCTAACCTTATCCATTTATATGACGCGGCTATCTCCCGCTGGGAAACTCCCTTTCACGGACTGGAAGCCGTTCTCAACTGGCACAATGTTGCACTGGGTTTAGCCGTGTTCTTTCTGGCCCGCGTTCTTGGCATTCTATATATCTGCAATAGTGTTAAAAACACCCCTATCTTCAAGCGCGCTATTAAGCAAATGTGGTTTAATGCAATGCCTTTTCTGGTGTTCTTCCTTGCGTTTGTAACCGGATTGTTATTCAAGGATGGTTTTGCATATAATCCTGCCACAGGCGTTGTAAGTATGGAATCCTGCAAGTACTTGCATAACCTGCGGGAGATGCCTGTTGTTGCCGGTATCTTCCTGATTGGTGTGTTACTTGTGCTGACGGGAATCATCAAATTTATATTTATGCACAACCGTAAAGCCTTTTGGTTTTCAGGTGCAGGTACTTTTCTAACCGTTCTTTCCCTTTTTCTGATTGCCGGTTTAAACAATACAGCCTACTACCCGTCAACATTCAACATCCAGCACTCCCTGACCATACAAAACAGCTCATCAAGCCATTACACGCTGGTTGCCATGAGTTATGTATCACTATTCATACCCGTTGTGATCGGCTATATTTATTGGGCCTGGCATTCGCTTCATAAGAAGCAAATCACATTAACTGATTTGGAAAATGACACCAATCACGTTTACTAACTTTAATCCTTTGCACTATGTATATAACTGAAATATTGTGGTTGCTTACCTGGCCGGCAATGATTGCCCTCTCCTTTTACCTGATTGTAATCTGCCTGAAGAAGTTTGACCACCAGATAAAGAACGACCCGAATACCGAAGATATCAGGCCATAATCTGTAACCTGAACATAATTTTCATGAAAGGAGTTTGATGATCCAACTCCTTTCTTTTCATTATAGTAAGGCCGATATCAATTCCTATGATTAAAAAAATTATTTTTGCGAAATATTCAATCGAAAAACAACATACCTAATGAGAAATTTTACAAGGATTACATTATTCTTTGCCTTAATTCTTTCGTGTGGATTAGTTACGGGCCAGGAGACTGGTAAGGATTATCAATCTTATCCCTATTGGATAGAGATGATGCAGAATCCTGATGCTAATTTCTATGAGACCCAAAAAGCATTTTATGAATATTGGGATAATCGCGAAGTCACCAGAGGAAGTGGATTCAAGCCCTTTAAAAGATGGGAATACTGGATGGAGAAACGTGTTTCAGCCGATGGTACCAAGCCCTCACCTCAACGCAATATTATTGCTCTCAATTCCTTCAAATCACGGAATAGTCAATTAAGAACAGGTGGTAACTGGATTTCACTGGGTCCTACTTCTGTACCCTCAGGAAATAACGGATACCGTGGTATGGGAAGAATAAATGCGGTAGGTTTCCATCCTTCCGACCCAAACACTATATATGCCGGTGCTCCTTCAGGAGGCTTATGGATTACTCATGATGGAGGTACTACCTGGGAAACTTACACTGATAATATGCCTACTTTGGGTGTATCGGCCGTGATTGTAGACTATTCAAACCCTGATGTAGTATATATAGGAACAGGCGACCGTGATGCAGGTGATGCAGCCGGAACAGGCGTTTGGAAGAGTCTGGATGCCGGTTTAACATGGCAACCTTCAAATACCGGTATGGAAACCAGTGTGGTTAGCCGCCTGCTTATG
>JBAXYX010000182.1:0-4781 GCA_041670625.1 Lentimicrobiaceae bacterium
GTTCTGAGATTCTCCAATGAAGAGATACTGACGAAAATAGATGAGGTATTAAGTGAAATTTCTGCGAAAGCCGAAGAAACACAATGAACCCATAACGAGGGGACACCCTCTCCTTGAGGAGAGGGCCGGGGTGAGGTGCTTTGACCGCCCAGGGAAAGCAAGCTAATTACCGGTTGGGTAAGGAATTCAAGTTAAAGGGGAGTGTGGCGGTGGTGAGGTAAGGGCCGTAACATTATCAAACCTGAGCGCCATTTCAGGTGGCATAAACAAATAAGATTTGCACCTTTCCATGGATTACCTGTCAAACTATTGAAGTAGGGTCAACCCAACAGCCTCTATGCTGGTTGCTCATAGCTGCAGTTACTGGGGTAGAAGCCCTTCTTGGTATGGAATGTCCACACTAACCAACATTACAAAGGTAATACCATAGTTGACCAGATGTCAAATTATAACAAATGGGTCCGGTTTTAAAGGGGCCAATACAATGCCTGACACTGCCCGATCAGGTTTAATCTATGCATTTATCCTTTGAGATTAAACCTACAAATTGAGGTGTGTTTCCAATAAAGGTATTGGATGCAAACAACATAAAACAGATGTAATTATGTATATGTGTGAAAAATAGAAAATAATACTTGACAAATCAAAATACTGTCTTATATTTACATCACTAAAAATTTGGCAGGTCGTTACGATTCATAATTAGCTCTTTTTAACTACTTCAAACTCTTTTACATCCCTCCTTCATTTTTGGAAGTAGTTTGTTGTCATTTAACTTTTTAAAAAGGTGCAAAATGAAGAAATTGTCAATTGTTTCCTTATTTGTCCCCTAAATTCTATTCCCAATTCTATGACTGCTAAGAAGGCAATTATTTGGTCATTAAACGGAAAATTGCTTACCGAAGTTTCACTTCATGGATCAACAAATCAAAAGACTCTTGATGTTAGAAACTTTAAACCTGGAACATATATAATTGAATTACTTTCTGATAAAAGCAGAATTTCAATGTGCAAATTTGAAATAGTTCGTTAACTTTATGGCAGGGTGATATATTTTTTAATATCGCCCTGCTTCTACTTATCTAATCCTCTATGAGAAAACTTTCTATTTTATTAATCTTTATTAGTATATCCCTAAATGTGCTTGCACAGTGGCATATATATGGTCAAGAACATTTGTGGGCCTCACCCTATCAATTGATTGAAACAGCTGACCATGGTTTCATTGTGATATATGAATTCCAGGATTATGAGGGTTCAGCGCGTAACTCAGCAGTACTAAAAGTTGATATTAATGGAAACTTACTCTGGGAAAAATTAATGGGAAATAATGAAAAATTTTTACAACTGAATGGTATAGCAGAAAGTGCTGATGGTGGATTTGTGCTTTCTGGTTGGACATGCCTGATTGATGAGCATGCTGATCCTTTTATTTTAAAAGTAAATCCATGCTTCGAAACAGAGTGGTGTAAAATATATTCAACTCATAATATTGATGATTTCGCTGGTGAAATTGTGTATCTTCCTGAAGAAAAATCGTATATAACTTATTTTTTTTACAATCAAAATCCAACTCATCAGAAGGTAAGTCTTATAAAGCTTGATTCAGCAGGAAATACAATCTGGCAAAATAATTTTATCAATAATCCTGAATATATTGGTGAATTGCCACTAACTCTGGATTATTCAGAGCAAGACTCATCAGTAATATTAGGTGGTTTCGTATATGCTTATGAAGATTCAACCAGCATGTATGCACTTCAACCATACTGGTCAAAGATCAATACAGATGGTATAATGAAATGGGAAATTTATCATATCCCTGATAGCTCATTTACTTATGGATTGTCCAGTCGAAATCCGGTTTTATTAGATAATAATGATATTATTCTTCCATTAGTACAATCTCCTTCAATTGGAAAACTGTTCGAAGTAAATTCGGTTGGTACATTTAAATGGCTTAAAACATTGCACCAGCCTGATTCTATAGTTGCAGTTGCAATAAATTCAACCGAAATCTTAAATAATAACCTTTATATCGGAGCACAATATTTCATAACAGGTTATGACGGAATAGGATATGGTTCAGTTGTAAAAAATGACACATCCGGAAATTTCATCTCCCAGTGCATTGTGCCAGGGGATTTTACCAGCATCGTATATAGTATTTGTGCTAGTCATGATGATAAACTTTTGATAACTTCATCGCATGAATTTGAAGGTACTGATTTTTTATTAATTAAATACAATCAGAATCTTGAGTATGATACAATATACAATATTGTCTTACCATATGACACGCTTTGCCTTCATTCGATTACACCAGAAGCAATTGAAATGAACTGTGATGTAGTAACAGATGTCAGTTATATTGAGCCAAACGGCTCTACAGTAATAAAGTTTGCCCCAAATCCAGCTGATGAATTTACTATCATAACCTTGCCTGATCTATTAAAGAGTGGAGAGCAAAAAGGTTTATTTAATATGTCATCATACAAAGCAGACTATGTAAAAGAATTAAAGCTTGATGTATATGATAATAATGGCAGAAAAGTCTTTGAAAGTCCATGGCCAGATAATGCAAAAGAAAAAGCACTTTATACATCTGATTGGAAAACCGGAATTTACTTGATAAAGATTTCAAACGAAAAGCAATTGCTGTTATCTGGCAAATTAATGATTAAATAAATTCGAATGAAAGAACTCACTAAACCTAACTTTATGAAAAGATTATATTACACGTTAGTATTATTTCTGATTTTTACAGCCAGTTTTGCACAACACACCTTTGAAAGGCAATATCCGTATTATAACCAAGCTTATGGTAACATTGTGTTTACTAATAATGATGGTTATACCATTGCAGGTGCAGGTGAAAAAGATAGTTTGGTCGGACTTATATTGATTAAGACGAACTTGCCTGGTGACACCCTTTGGACCAGAATACATGATGTTGGTTTTAGCAGCTTGGGTGATATATATGGCAGCTTTGATGAAGTGGGTAATATGTATTTCGGTATCAGCGGCGAAAATAATAACGTTGTAAAAGTAAATTCTGCAGGAATTATAGAGTGGATTAAGCCCATTTCTTTAAGCCCTCAATTGGTTCATTTTAATAATAATGTTTTATGGGTTTGCACCCAGGGGCAGTATATATACAGATTTGATCCTGTGACCGGTGACAGTCTATGGAGGTCAAACAGTTTTCATGATCAGGACAATTCAAGGGCAACGTCAATAGCTGTTACTGAAGATGGTGTAGTTAGCCTGACCATCAGTGATATTAATGGTTATACAGGATTCCTTAATGCCAGTGAGATGTACATGCTTCCTTTGAATGCAGACAATCTGGTTCAATACACCATTCCAGTACCCAACAACATTATTTTTTCAGATAGTAAGGCAACAGGTAATCAAATAATAAGTGTTGGGTTTCCTGATTTTTTTGCTCAGGAACAGAACATCGGTTACTTTGCCAGATATTCCAGTGATGGTACACTTCATTCCTATCAAGAAGTTATCGTACCAAATGAGGAAGGTGGTTTTATTAAAGTGAATATTAATAATGAGGGGCAGGTTATTGCCTTAGGTCACTGCTTTAACAACGATGTATTCAACATCTTCATGCGCAGTATGACCATTGAAGGTGACAGCTTATGGACAAGTGTGATTGAGCCGGAAATTAGTGTGTTTGCCGGAGATCTTAAGGTTGCAGATGACGGAGGTTATGTAATCAGCGCAACAATTGACAACGACATACATTCACAACCTTATCTTATCAAAACAGATTCACAAGGTATAATAACTGGCACCAATGTTATTGCTCCTTGGAGTAATCTGAAAGTTTATCCCAATCCGGCCAAGGATTTCATTACCATTAAATATGACCTCTTTAGTAAGAAAGATAAACCTTTTATTTATATAGTAGATCAAAGTGGTAAATTAGTTACATCTGTATCTGAGCGTAAAGCACAAGACCAGATGATAATTGATACCAGGAGCCTTAAACCCGGGAATTATTATATTCAACTGATTCAGGGCGGGAAATTACTTGCTAATTCAAGATTCACCATTGTTAACTAGATCCTCAAGCCGGGATCTCAGTTTGAGATCCCGGCTTGTTCCATAACATGAACAAGACCCTTTGCATAATCGCCATAATTATGGTACTCTTTAAACCAACCCATTCTCAGACATGGGAAAGAATATATGGAGTGCCAAATGTTGTTGATGGCTTTCGTTTAGTAAATAGCACATATGATGAGGGTTATTTAGTTCTTTCTGCCCGTTACTATTATCCTGATACAAGAGGTATCATTGTTAAATCTGATATCAACGGAAATATGCTTTATGAAATTAAACTTGGTACCGGTACCGGATTAAGTCAGAGTAATTATCCGTCATACATTGAATCAACTTCAGATGGTGGCATGATCATTTGTGGTAGCCATGATAACTTTAGTCCTAATGATATAGGTATTACTAAACTGGATGCATGTGGAAATCTTGAATGGTGTAAAACTTTCAGAACTGATACCCATAACTCCTGCACCCAACCCTGCAAGGGATGAAGTAAAGTTCATGCTGAAAAATACGGAGCACCACCGGAATATCCGGGTAGTGTGCTATGATATCTTTGACAGGGAAATGGGGTCTGTGCCGGTAAATGCAGGAACGGATGAAGCTGAAATGAATGTTTCATCATGGGCTTCAGGCATGTATGTGGCGGTGGTTTACGCGGGGAATAAGAGAGTGGGAAGCGCGAGATTTATTGTTCAAAA
>JBAXYX010000183.1:0-4769 GCA_041670625.1 Lentimicrobiaceae bacterium
ATGGTGTTTACTGCTCCATTCGACAATCCTTCGCGCCGTGAAATAGAATGTACATTCGTACTGTTATCTGCCCTTACAGTAAGGGCAAATATAACTATCAACAGCAGTCCGGAGAGTGTAATGCGCAGTTTAGTCATGAAAAAATAGTATATCCCGGTATGAAAGAAGTAAAGATACTGAAAAAGGAATTGCCAAACAACGCCTTTTATCTATTATTTGCAATCCTATTCTGACTTAATGGTCTTTGTTGACACTACTTTCTTGTCTGGCTAATCTTTGGGATCAGTAGCTTCCAACCTGGCTCATCTTTATGGACAGCACCTTTTCCTGACAGTGTGCCCGGCTCAGTGTCCGATCAAATCAACCAAATCAGCCATTCTGTTAGCATAACCGCATTCATTATCGTACCACGCCACAATCTTGACCAGATTATGGCGATCACCAAGTACTGCAGTAAGTCCTGCATCAAAAATTGCAGAGTGAGGATTACCAAGTATATCTGTTGATACGATAGGATCAGTGGTATATTGCATAATTCCTTTCAGATAACCTTCAGCCGCTTCTTTGAATGCCTTGTTGATCTCTTCGATGGAAGTAGGATTCCGCAGGGTGCAAGTGAGGTCTGTAAGTGAACCGTCAGGAACCGGTACCCTTATCCCGGCGCCACCCAGGTTATTCTTCAGGTGAGGGAATATACGGGTAGCAGCTTTTGCAGCGCCTGTGGTTGTAGGTATAATATTGTAAGCTGCAGTCCTGGCCCTGCGCAGGTCAGCATGTGGTGCATCAATCAGGTTTTGGTCATGAGTATAGGAATGAACAGTCGTGATAAACCCTTCCACAATTCCCCAGTTGTCATCAAGCACCTTGATCATGGGCGCAACACAATTAGTGGTACATGAGGAGTTTGAAACAATGATATCATCGGGAGTCAGGATATGTTCATTGATACCTAATACCAGGTACTTCACATCTTCCTGTTCCCCCTTTGCAGGAGCTGAAATGATGACCTTGCGCGCTCCTGCCTCAATATGTTTTAGGGCCGATTCCCTGTCAACAAATTTGCCAGTCGATTCAATCACCACGTCAATGTCCATTGCCCCCCAGTCAACATGGCCGGGTTCAGCCTCACAAAAGATCTTAATCTTATGGCCGTTTACCACCAGGCAATCATCCTCTGACTTAACTTCACCGGGAAAATTACCGTGAACAGAATCATATTTTAACAGATGACAAAGGGTATAAGCGTCAGTTAAATCATTAATTGCAACAACAGTAATGTTTTCATGCTTCATAAGGGCGCGGAAAGTAATCCTCCCGATACGTCCAAAACCGTTAATGGCTAACCTGATATTATTCATTTTAGTGCAGCTTTTTTAGTGGCACAAAATTAACAAAATCAGGCGGTTTAAATAATTACTTAGCAATTAAAATGCTGCCGGTCTGTTTGCTTACCTCATCATTTTCATCGCAGAAGTATGTGTGATACACATAAACCCCGGGGTGTGCCGGTTGTCCGTAAATAGTACCATCCCAACTGTAATTGATATCTTTTGATTCAAATACCTTCATTCCCCAGCGATCATAAATCACGATGCTGAATTCTTTAACCCCGTTACCCTGAATTTTGAATTTATCATTCAACCCGTCACTATTAGGGGTAAAGGCAGTAGGTATTCTCAGTATGTATCGGGGAGTGATGACAATAGTATGCATGGTTGAACCCGGACAGCCATATTCATTGGTTACATTCATCACAACCTGGAATATTCCTGAGTCAGCATAAGTATGGGTGAACACCGGTATATTATAAATAGCACCATCGCCGGTCAGCCATTCATATGTAAGATTGCTTTCATTTGAATTGCTGGTAAAGGTCACTACAGGGTTTATAAGACTGGTCCTTAGAGGATCAGCAGTAAACAAGGCAACAGGCAAAGGCCATGCTTCAACCAATGCAGCAACAGCTTTCTGATCAACACATCCTCCCGGATTTGCAACCATCAGGTTAACATTATATGTACCCGGTTGAGCAAATTCATAACTCGTTACAGCTCCGGTTGAGGTTCCTGCCGCTCCAAAATCCCATGTATAGGTAACACCGGGGGCTGTATTGGTTGAAGCATCAGTAAAATCAACGGTTAGTGGTACACAGCCGGTTGCAATCCCGTTAGTGAAATTTGCATGGGGTGTAGGATTCACGTCTATGGTTTGTGTTACCTCATCACTTTGACATGACAACTGGGTAACCGTAAGCTTGATGGTTTTTGTTCCCATGGTTGACCAGCTAACCTGGTGAGGTCCCTGTCCGTTACCCGTTGAAGATCCGCCTCCATCAAAATCCCAATCATAAGTGGCCGTGGAGTTACCATTGCCGGTATATTGCAAAGTCAATTCGTTGCCTTCGCAAACAGCAATATCTGATACGGTAAAATCAGCATACATTCGAGGTTTCACGTTCACATAAGTGCTGTCGGCATTAACACAACCGTTAGCATCTGTTCCTATTACTTTGTACTTATATGCAATACTTTCAGCAGGTGAAACCTCCGGCGAACTTAATGTCTGCTGACCTGCAAGGGAAGGATCATCCGGACTTGAAGTCCACAGATAGCTAACCGCTCCTCCTGCAGTAATTATTACAGAATCATCCGGACAAATAGAAGATGTGGCGGCATTAGCAGTAACAAGAGGCAGTTGAATAACAGTAACGGTAACAGGCGGACCATTCTTGATACATCCATCATCAACAGTAACAGTATAAGTTGTAGTGACTGCCGGTGTAACGGTGATGGTTTGATCCGTACCCGCCACATTCATTAAATCATCCTTCCAAATAAAGGTCCCTCCTCCCAGAGATGATGAAGCGGTCAATTCAACCGGTGTCCCCACACATACCGTTGTTAAATCAGCACTTGCCATAACGGTCATTTCAGTAACAGTAACAGTTATGTTATCCAGTAATGTATTCCCGCAATTATCAGTAACTGATACTGTATACGTAGTGGTAACCGCAGGCGTAACATCAACCTGTTGGGCATTGCCTACTACATTGCCCGCAGCATCCGTCCATACATATACACCGTTGAGCGTAAAATTAGCTTCCAGAGTATAGGTATCACCTGTGCAAATGATTGCATCATCACCGGCATCGGCAAATGGCTCATCAACCAACACGGTCACTGCATCGGTGTCAGAATTACCACATTCATCAAAGGCTATGACAGTATAAGTGGTGGAAGACAACGGATATACAACAGGAGACTGCAAAGTATCTATAAGGCTGGTTAATGAGGGGTCAGGAGGTGAAGCGGTCCATAACCATCTGGTACCTCCGGCTACATTAAGGGTAGCAGGATCATTCATACAAATAGATAAATCATCGCACGCCACCGCAGTTGGCCCTGTAACCGTAACACTTAAGCTATCGCTTAGCGAACTGCCACATACATCTGACAGTGTATAATGATACATCGTTGTAGTATCCGGACTTATCCGTATAACATCGGTGGTGTCGCCTGTACTCCATGTATAATAATAAGGTTCTTGTCCCCCTTCCCCTCCAATATAGATTAAGGTGGTATCCTGACAATAGATTGTTTTATTGGACGAAGGGTTATTGAATAGTTCATGATAATCCTTGATCCATATTCTTGCCGTATCAGGGGTGTATTCACAAAGCGAGGAATTATATATAATCTCTATGACTTCAATATCTTCCGGAATGGCATCATCAATAGGGACAATATCAATATGAGCAATCGAATCACCTCCAAGAACCACTATGGAGTCAGCAATAGCAACATAGTCAATTCCATTTTCTGCAGATCCTTCAACCTGATAATGAATGGTCAGGTTTGTCATAGTCTTTGCACTTAAACCAAATTCCAGGAAAGCACTGTTGCATGTCTCTACGGCTGTGTCGACCGCCATGTGTGTATATGAAACATTAGTCTGAATCCCTACGCTTGAAAAGCTGTTAGCCTCAAGAAATACCCCGGAGTCATATGTCTGGTCGCCAATATCTGAAATAGCCAGCTTAATATGGTAGGTTTTACATGGTACAACCGGTGAACGGGCAATAAGAACCTTGGTGAAACCATCAAAGGCAATAGTAGCTCCTCCGAAATTATCAATATAATATTGACTATTTGTGTTTTGGTTTATGCTGTTTATGCACACCAGGTCCCCATATGTATTTGGGACAATGGCAATATTACGTGCATCATTTGAATAAACGCCCCAGCTTGAAATACCCGGACCGCTAATAAAGAATCCAAATGAATCATTATACTTATCTCCTACATACTCAGGATATTCTTCTGAACCAAAAACATATCTGAACTCCACGAAAGTTGACTGGGGTACAAAATCAAATTCAAGTATAGTAGCATTAAACGTACCCAGGCCTGCACCATCATTACATCTATCTGAAACAATTTTCAGATCATTATCACTGCCTCCGTTGGTTGATGAGCTTGCTTGTGTACTCGCAGGTGCATCTATATTAGTAGCCCGACCTGACGACAAAACAACACCTGATTCAAGGCCAAGGTTCGATTCACCTAAAAAATAACCTGTCGACATATTATCGCCTGTGTATGTAACATTTGAAACAACAATTCCCTGTCCTACCAGTACATTCTGTACTAACCTGAATAATTCACAAACTGAAAATCAGCCCAGAATAATATCCTAATTTCCGAATAGATCGATCAAAATTCATCTTCGACTGGCAATAATATACTTGCAATGGTGCTTGGAGCTTGCGG
>JBAXYX010000184.1:0-4743 GCA_041670625.1 Lentimicrobiaceae bacterium
TATCGAACAATCTGTGAACCCTTTTTTGAGCCCGATGTAATTTTTGCAGAAGTTAAAGCTCACTTAAAGAAACTGAATGAAAGAGACAAACCTGATTATTTGACCTTTGTTGCAAATGGCGAGCCCACTATAAAGTCGTTATTCCATCTGAGGATGCTATTAATAGAGCTTTTCAAAGCAAGAGCTCTTGCTAAAAGACAATGCAGACTTCAGTTTGGTAGCTTCATTAGTACATAATAAAATAATCAGGGTAGTTGAGTATAAGTCAATGAAGTTTTACATCCGACAGCTTTAACAGTATCATTAAAACATTTTAAAACCTATTAAGCAAATAATTAAAATTGAAACATGAAAACGAATGACAAAGGATTTGACACAAAATTAATTCATGCAGGAGCATTTGATGATGAATTTGGAAGTGCTACAGTACCAATCTATCAAACTTCAACTTTTAAATTTAAAAGTGCACAACACGGAGCAGATTGTTTTTCAGGGAAAGCAGATGGATATATATACACACGTATAAGTAATCCGACTATCAGGGCTTTTGAAAAGTGTATAGCTGAACTCGAAAACGGGTTTGATGGAATTGCAACCAGTTCAGGTATGGCAGCGGTTAGTAGTGTATATATGTCATTACTTGGCGGAGGAAGTCACATTGTAAGTTCAGATGCTGTTTATGGACCTGCCAGAGGAGTTTTAGAACAGGATTTTTCCCGTTTTCATGTAGAAGCAAGTTTTGTTAACACTTCAAAATTGGAAAACATCATTGCTGCTATAAAGCCAAATACAAAAGTATTGTATATTGAAACTCCTGCTAATCCGACAATGGACATCACTGATATTGCAGCATGTTCAAAAATTGCAAAGGAGCATAACCTGCTATTGGTTGTTGATAATACTTTTTGTTCTCCATACCTGCAAAAGCCTCTTGATTTGGGAGCTGATGTTGTTTTGCATTCTGTTACTAAATTTATTAATGGTCATGCAGATATTGTTGGAGGTGTTATTGTTGCAAAGGATGAGAAGATTTACAAAAAGATACGTCATTCAATGGTTTATATGGGCTGTAATATGGACCCTACCCAAGCATTTATGGTATTACGAGGAGTAAAAACTCTTGCAGTACGTATGGAAAGAGCCCAGGAAAATGCAATGAAGGTAGCTGCTTTTTTACAGTCACATCCTAAAGTTGCCTGGATCAGATATCCGGGGCTTAAGTCTCATCCTCAATACAATTTGGCACAGACTCAAATGAATGGATTTGGTTCGATGATGAGTTTTGGTTTAAAGGGAGGTTATGAAGCAGGTAAAAAATTGATGGATAATGTACATTTGGCATTGCTGGCTGTTTCCTTGGGCGGTGTTGAAACACTTATTCAACATCCGGCTTCCATGACTCATGCTGTGGTTAGCAAGGAGAATAAACTTGCCGCCGGTATTACTGATGATTTGGTCAGATTCTCTGTTGGTATTGAAAGTGTGGATGATATAATCGCAGATTTAAATCAAGCATTAGTATCCATTTAATATAAGGAACATGAAATCGAATTCACTTTGGACAAAAAATTTCCAATCCGTTGTTGATAACGGGAGAAATCAAAGCATAGTTATTGATCTGCCGGAAGCAAAAGGTGGAAACAATAGCGGCCCTACTGCATTAGAGATGTGTGTAATGAGTTTTAGTGGTTGTGTAGGTACTATTTTTGCATTAGTCGCAAAAAAAATGCGTTTAACATATGAAAAAATGGAAATTGATGTTGATGCGCAACAAAACAATGATGCTCCTACAATAACAGATATTCACTTTGTTTTGACTATTCAAACAAAGGATGATAAGTTGAAAATTGAAAAATGTCTGGAACATACTTTGAATACTTGCCCGGTTGGGGTGTTGTTTAAACAAGCAGGTGTAAAAATAACTAATGAAATTAAATCTTATTAACAATGAGTGCTTTTGAAAAAATCGACATGCCCGATGTCAAGAATATTATTGTTGTTGCATCAGGTAAAGGAGGAGTTGGCAAATCGATGGTTTCGGCAAACCTTGCCATTACACTGGCTCGTCAGGGGCAAAAAGTAGCTCTTGTAGATGCTGATATTTATGGACCTTCCATCCCTAAAATGTTTGGAATTGAAGATGCTAAACCGGATGTTACCGTTATTGGCGATAAAGAGATCATGTTCCCTATTGAAAAGTATGGTATTAAAATCATGTCTATTGGGTTTTTTATTGCTAATAATCAAGGTTTGATTTGGCGAGGACCCATGGCTGCTAATGCAATTACTCAGCTTTTTGAGAACACACAATGGGGGGATATTGATTATATGATTATTGACTTCCCTCCGGGTACCGGTGATATACAACTCACTACAGTTCAAAAGTTGAACCTTAGTGGAGCACTCATTGTCACGACTCCTCAGGGTATTGCATTGAACGATGCCCGAAAAGCCGTTTCAATGTTTACTAATAATGATCTTAATGTTCCAATTATTGGAGTCATTGAAAACATGTCGTGGTTTACTCCCAAAAACCATCCTGACGAGAAGTATTTCATTTTTGGGCAGGGAGGTGGTGCCTTATTAGCTAATGAGGTCCATTCAATTTTATTAGGACAAATACCATTAGTAGCAGAGGTGGGTGAAGCTGCCGAAAAGGGGTTAAGTATTTATAACCAATCCGACCAGGCTGTTATTTCAACTTTCGAAAAAATAAGTGAACAACTCGTTTGATATTTTAATCATGGGAAAGAGGTAATTTATTTCAACTGGTTAACTTGCGATTCGAGCTTATAATTTTGTGTAAATAAGGCACCCTTGATATCCGGTCACTCCGAATTCAAGGGTGTTTTTATGAAGCATAATATGGATGTTTATCTTACAAGAATTACCATCAAGCACATTCAACATTACTATAATCGATTAATTACACCTGTTAAGGGTTGCAACAAATGCAACTATCAAGCCTTTAAGTAACATGGTTGTTTGATGGTTGTATTTTTATTATCCAAGGTATAATCCCCTATCTTTACAATGAATTTGCTATGAGTTATGAACAAAGTATGGATTAGAATGCGCCTAAAGGGATTAATCCTGGTGATATTTTCTGTTGTGTGGGAATTACCTGCTTTGATAAATCCTGTTTTTGCACAGGAATACTTTTATAAGGACTCCACGTTGCCTGTTGATCAGAGGGTAAAGAATCTGTTACAGTTGATGACCCCCGATGAAAAGTTCAGACAATTGTTTATGGTTACCGGTGATTTGGGGACAGACTCCTCTCGATTTCAGGCAGGCATTTTTGGCTTTCAGTTGAATACACAGGCGCAGCATGAAGATGCGGCGAACCAGGTGATGACCTATAGCCCGGGGCAAAATGTCAACGAGTACGTCAAAAAAGGAAATTCCATTCAGAAATATTTTATTGAACAGAGCAGGTTGGGTATTCCGGTGATCTTTTATGATGAAGCACTGCATGGCCTGGTCAGGTCAGGCGCTACTGCGTTCCCACAGTCTATTGCACTGGCTGCCACTTTTGATACCGCACTCATGAGCAGGGTGGCTGATGCAATTGCCGATGAATGTAAAGCACGGGGGATCCGACAGGTGCTGTCGCCGGTTGTTAACCTGGCCACAGATGTACGATGGGGGAGGGTGGAAGAAACTTATGGTGAAGATCCTTTATTGGCTTCATGTATGGGTGTTGCGTACGTCAAAGCTTTTGAACAGAAAGGGATCATTACTACCCCGAAGCATTTTGTGTTAAATCATGGCGATGGAGGGAGGGACAGCTACCCGGTGAATATCAGTGAGCGTTACCTGGAACAGTCCTGCTTTGTTCCTTTTAAGGCCGTGTTGAAAGCAGGAAAGGCGAGGAGCATTATGACTGCTTATAACTCTCTGGATGGTCGGCCTTGTACTGCAAACAATTGGTTGCTAAATGAAAAGCTGAAAAAGGAATGGGGATTTAGGGGGTTTGTAGTTAGTGATGCCGGGGCAACCGGGGGTGCAAATGTATTACACTTCACTGCATCCGGGTATGAAGATGCCGGTAAACAGTCCATTGAAAATGGCTTGGATGTCATCTTTCAGACTGACTTTGACAGTTATAAATTATTCTCCAAACCATTTCATAACGGGAGCGTGAATGCTGCTGCCGTTGATAGCGCAGTGGCGCGGGTGCTGAGGGCTAAATTTGAACTCGGCTTATTCGATCAACCGTACATTAAAGAGTCAGATATTATTGATCCATACAAAGAAGGTGATAGCCCTGATAATCAAGCTACCGATAAATTAGTATCAGTCGGCTCATATTCTGATTACCGGAAACTGGCAAAAGAGGCTTCTCTGAAATCCATTGTATTGTTAAAGAATGACAAAAGGAAAGTACTTCCATTATCAGGGGAGGCAGGGGATATTGCTTTAATAGGAACAGATGCTGCTGAAGCCCGGTTAGGTGGATACAGTGGTCCGGGGAATCACCCTGTAAGTATTTTGGAAGGGATAAGAGCTATTTATGGAGATAAAGCCAGAGTACATTATGCTGAAGGGTGCGGAAGAAAGGTAACAGAATGGATACCTGTAGCGTCTCTTTATCTTTCGCATGATGCAGAAAAGGGGAATGCAGATGGCTTGAAGAGCCCGGATAAGTCAGGCAAATCAAGTAAAAGAGAAAGATCAGAACAATCTGATAAAACAGATAGATCAGATGGATTGGAAAGCTTAAAAGGTTTAACCGCCGAA
>JBAXYX010000185.1:0-4705 GCA_041670625.1 Lentimicrobiaceae bacterium
GAAGTGATATCTGACATGGCATAAGGAATAATCAGCATGTTATGGTGAATCAGTGAACCGCAGGAATAGACCACATTGGGAACGTAGCCTTCACGTTCTTCTTTGTTCGGCATTAAAAGTGGCTCTTCAAGTCTGGCAATCATCTTTGATGGGTCTTCAAGATCAAGCAGGATGGCTCCAATGGAGTATTGCCGCATGGGTCCGACACCATGGGTCAGTACAATCCAGCCTTCGCTGGTTTCAATGGGTGAACCGCAGTTGCCAAGCAGCAAAAACTCCCATGGACTGGTTGGTCGCTGAATGATTTTTGCCTCCTGCCAGAAATGCAGGTGATCGGAAAACATGATATAATTGTTCTCCCCATCCTGACGCGAAAGCATCACATATTTACCATTGATTTTTCGGGGGAACAGGGCCATTCCCTTATTCTGAACAGCCTTACCATTCAGGGTCATGATGTCGAAATCGATGAAATCTGTGGTCTTTAGCAGGATCGGAAGGATGCAGACCCCATTGAATGCTGTGTAAGTGGCATAATAAGTAACTTCGCCGTCATCATCTGTAAACATCACAAATCGAGCGTCTTCAATTCCTCTGCTTTCGTTTTTTGAAATTGGGAATATTACCCTTTCAGAGATATCGTTATGCGATTCAAAATTGATGAAGTAGTTTGAATCAGCAAGCCAGTATATGTTTCTGATAGCTTCATCATCTATATCATTTGGACGTTCCTGTAATAGCTCACTAATCACGGTTCTTAATTCCTTAAAGGTGAATCGTTCAGCCATTCGGTCAAGAACAAACGAACTAGTATCGCTCCATGCATTCACTTCTAATAGCTTAAGCCGGAACAAATGACGGTCATAAGTCTTGTCATAACGAATTCTGGGAGTTTCAACAAAATGGCTTAGTGGGTCAAACTGAATGGAACCACGACTATTGATCATTCCGCTGCGAAAAACAATCGATGAAATATGCCCTTCACCCGTGGCTCTGAGGCTCATGATAAAACGCAGGCAGCCTGCCCTGACACCAGTCTGGTCAGGATGGGGCACTATGGAGGGATTGAACAGAGCGGCTGATTCAATGGAGTATTCCATGGTGAAATAGGCTCCTGTCAATAGCTTTTTGATAATGCTTATGTTTCCCTTATAGGTGATATATTCTGAAATCCTGTCGTAATTTTCTAAAAAAACCTTTTCTATATTTTTATGCCTTGAAGCGAATTCATTGTAAATATTTTGCAACAGTCCTTTGGCTTTTCTTTCAGGCAGGCGCAGTACTCTGTCGGTTATTCCGGGAATGCGTGAAATGTCAGGCATCAACGGAAGAGTGATCACCCGTGAGGTATCGCGGTTGACCCTGGTGTTATACCTTTTAACAAAAGTACGGGGTAAGCCGTTTTTATGAATATCTTTACGGTTTTCCATCAGGAAGGCTAAGGGCTAAATGGTGTCAATTTGTTCAAACTCTTCAAAGGCATGCAATACAATTAAATGGGAGATCAAGTAGGCCAGTGAGCTTTCAGCACCCTGGTTACGGTTCACTCCATAGCTCTCAAGCCCGTCGCAGCAGCCATTTGTCTCAAAATCAAACAAATTCATCCTTAGGTCATTTTCGCCCAAGAACCACATAAAGCACGTAAATAGCTTAGTAAGGTATTCTTTGTCCCTGGTCAGTATAAAAGCTTGGTAATACATTAAAATCATAGCGAGGGCATCCACAGGTTGCTGTGCAAATCTGGAGCGTTTCTCCCCTTTTTTGTACCAGTTTTCATTGCCGATGATGGATAGATATCCTTCCTTCAGGGTGTTTTCAGTCAGGAAGTTCATGGATTCCATGGCCACTTTAAGTATTTTATCATCATGAAGTATGGCTGCTGAATGTAAAAGAGCAAGGGGGAACATCCCATTGTCGTAAGCCAGCAAGGGTTCAAACCATTTCCAGTCGGGAGTGCTGCATTTTTCATACTCACCGGTCAGTTTTCCGGCAAGCTTTCGTAAGCAGGCAGCCATTGATTCATCCGAAGGGTTTCTTGTGAGGTAATAACTGATGCCAAGCATAGTATTGGCAGTAGCTCTGATGGATTGAAGCTTTTCGAAGTTCGGGTATGCTTTGAAGAAAATGAATTTGCCGGTTTGGTAATAAGCATCATTAGGCGAATTGCCCAGCAGGTAGCCAAGTGCCCAGATGGCCCTTCCAAATGAATCTTCTGATCCCTGTTCATCCATAAAGTTCCGGTTAAAACTAAGAAAGTTACGGAAGGTCCCGTCCGTATTCTGCATATAATGGATATAGCTCAAATAAACTGGAGCCAGGTCAAGGGCAAGCTTGTCTTTTTTTTGCCGGTAAGCCATCAGTACCATAACCAGGGCCCTGGCATTATCATCCAAACAGTAGCCCTCTTTCAGATTGGGAATGCCGAAATTAGCATGCTGGATGATTCCCGTATCATCCGTCAGGCGTTTGATATGATCCAGTGAAAAAGGGGGCAGTAGCAATGGATCAATTAAAGGTTCCTGTTTGGTTGTTGCTTTGGGTTTTTTATCAAGAATATGGCCTGCTAAAGCAATATATTTGTCTCCACACTTAGGCCAGGTGATGGTCCTGCCGTAATCATGTGCTTTCTTTCGGAGGTCTTTCAATACCTGTGGATGATCGAGCAGTTCCATCAATATGGAAGCAAGCTTTTTCGAATCATTAAAGTTAAAGAGCATCCCTCTACCGTCGGCCAATAACTCAGTGGCATGCCAATAAGGTGTTGAAACTACCGCCGCACCAACCCCTACAGCATATGAAAGGGTGCCGCTTGTAATCTGTGCTTCATTCAGGTATGGGGTAATGTAAATGTCGCATGCTGATAAATATTTAAACAGTTCCTTCTGGTTGATAAACTCATTCAAAAATACCACATGGTCGCCAAGTTTCAGACTTTTAACCATACGCTGAAGATAATTACGGTATTCTTCACCCGATTGGCGAATCACATTCGGATGGGTTTTGCCCAAAACAAGGTAAAGTACTTCGGGATGTTTCTTGACCACTTCGGGTAATGCCTGAATAGTCGTTTCAATCCCCTTGTTTCGACTGAGGATTCCAAAAGTGAGCAAAATCTTCATGTTCTGAAGCTTAAAATCCTTTTTCGATTTTATCTGATCGAACTGAATATCGGGCACTCCATGTTCTATATAGGCAATTTTATCCGGATCCAAATTATAGATACCTGTGAGGAACTCAGTGGCCTTATGGCTCATAACCACAATCTTATTAGCCATTTTGCCTATTTCCTGCAATACGGCCTTTTCAGTAAACGAAGGGGTTTTTACAATGGTGTGCAGGGTTACTATCAGTGGGATCTCAAGCCGGTGAAGCAATGGAAGAATATAAATCCCACTCTGCCCACCATATATTCCAAATTCATGTTCCAGCACACACACGTCAGCACCGCTCAAATTGATAAATTTTGCTGCTTCCAGATAGTCGCGCTGATGCTCCTGCCTGATGGTAAATTTCACTTCTTCCGGGTAATTATAGGTCAGCTCATGATCATTCATGGCTACTACAAACCCCTCAACAGGTTCTTTTGCTACTTCTATTTTAAATTTCTTTTCTTTCCTGTAACCTGTTACCATTGATTGGTAAAGATTCATGGTAAAAGTGGCAATCCCGCACTCACGTGGCGGATAAGTTGCAATGTAAGCTATTTTCATAAGGACTATTTTTTCAGAAGTGGGCCAATACTATTAAACCCGATTAAACTTAATCCAATCAACAACGCTCGGTTGCCGAAGTTGACAATATAACAAAATTATTCGGACTTTTGCTTATAAATCTTTTTTGGATGACAAGAAGGTTCTACTTCACCACCACCACACTCCCTACCTCACCACCGCCACACTCCCCTTCAACTTAAATTCCTTACCTAACCGGTTTGAATAGCTGATGGTCCAGCTATATTTTGTAACGATTATGTAGTACCTGATCTAACTTTTTTATCATCTCCACCCATTTCTTAACCAAAGCCACTTCACTCTTTACTAATGACTTCTGTGTTAACCGGTCAAGCTCCTGTTGATATTTTTCTGCGAAATAATTCAGATCATTATCACTGTATAATAGCAGCAGCACTAACTTACAGAGGTATTTTAACTGCTCATCCTTGCTTGATGGATTGGAAGCATTCAATTCATCAGTTAAGATGCTTAACAACTTAGGTTTTTCAGGCAGGTTTGGCACCAGCATAAGGGTTTCATTAACCCTCACATACTTAGGCAAGGCAGGCCATTGCGTCCTGTAATTAATATACTGATCAGGAATATGGATCAATATTTTATCCTCCTTGAAATCAACCCACAAGTACAATGAATCACTAGGACGAATCTGTGATTTTGCAGATACGGCGAGAAAAAAGCATATTAAAATAGGAATGAATCTTTTCATATAACGCGTTTTAACCTCACCCCAACCCTCTCCTCAAGGAGAGGGAGCTCAAGCGCAAGGTATTCTTACTAAAATTTATTGAACTATTTTGAACTATTTTGAACCATCTTTAACCACTTTTAAACGCGAAGCTTTGAACTAGTTTTGAACAATAAATCTCGCGCTTCCCACTCTCTTATTCCCCGCGTAAACCACCGCCACATACATGCCTGAAGCCCATGATGAAACATTCATTTCAGCTTCATCCGTTCCTGCATTTACCGGC
>JBAXYX010000186.1:0-4684 GCA_041670625.1 Lentimicrobiaceae bacterium
CCTTTTAATTGTTTAAAAATAGCTTCTGTGCACCAAAAACAGCCTAATCCAAATGTGGCAGTTTCAATTTTGTTAGTTTCCATATTTTGTTTTATATCCGGCTTTTGTGAACAAGTAGAAAAACCTGTCAGCAAAAGGCCCATAAAAGTAGCGTATTTTAGGATGGAGCTAATCATTTATTAATAAACAGAAGAATCTTGTTTCTGTTCAGATCAAAGTAACTGAATCTGAACAGAAAGCCGGCCAGGAAAAAGAAGAGGCTCCAATACTTTATACTATAAACAAGGAGTATGATGCGACTCTTGAATTACCTGATAATAAAAAAGCAGGACTAAAATAATAAACCCCGGCAGGAAAAACTGCACGGGGTTTATTCACCAGAATAGCTACTTACTAAAAGGAGGCCTTCAATGAGACTATGAAGTTGGTACCCGGAGCACTGATGCCGGAACCAAACGGACGATAGAGCTGATCCGTGATATTTTCAACTCCGCCGTTTACTGACAGGTGGCTGTTGATAAACCAGGCGGCCTTGAAGTTCAGGGTGTACCATCCGGGTACAAATGGGTTACCATTTTCATCTTTGGCATATACTTCAGGGGTGCTGCGTTCTGACAGTGGCATATCTTCATAACTTACTTCAGCATTGTAATCAGCATACAAGTCAAGACGAAGTTTATGCATTTCATAAATCAGGTGTGTATTGCCATACATGGGTGAAGCATGCGACAGAGGATAATACTCCAGATCGGTTTCATTCTGTTCACGACCATATTCATAGCTTAAGCGGCTGATGAGTTTGAATCCTTTATAAGGGATTAATTCAATGCCTGCCTGAACACCATAAACATAAGCTTCGGTGATGTTTTGAATGGCCTGAACCTTACTCATTACTCCATCGTATAACAGACTGTCGATGCCCTTATAACTAAAATCACGACGAGCCAGTGCATCATTTACCAGGGTGTAATAAACGGAAACGTTGGTTTTCAGGAAATCATTAACGGTAAAAGCAGTACCTATTTCAGCATTCCAGGCATATTCAGGTTTCAGATCAGCATTAGGAACAACCACAGACCCCGGTTCAGAGTCAAATACTTTACCAACATCATCGATGTTAGGTGAGCGGAAACCGGTAGAGAGGTTAGCATAGAGTTGTATATTATCTTTAGGCAGGTAAACTAATCCCAGACTACCGTTTAAAGCACCATTGGATAATTCAGCACTGGTAAATGGGAACGGGAACATGGTAGTATCGAACTCAGCACTGATGGTTACAAAACTGTACCTTAAACCGCAATTCATAATCCACTCCGGTGATAGTTCATATTTTAAGTTGCCATACAGAGCATACGATTGCCAGGTTGATCCGTCAGGATAACGAGTGTTGGTAGCGGATTCAGCACCCGTAAAGATATTGGTTTTGTTAGCCGTTGAATTGATTTTATTATAAACTCCTTCAGCACCATAGTAGAGGGTAGCTTTTTTTGAAAGCTGTTTGTCAAGGTCAAGGTTGAGTGCCAGAGCGTTCACCTGTTCTGTTTGGTTACGGAGTTTACTGTTATTCATTTTACGGTCATGCCTGCTTTCTTCATAAAATTGTTGTGACAGGATCACTTTTGCTTCATCAAACAAAACTGTTGGATTATGTAGCTTAGCTGAAAGACGGTTCATCATCCACTTTTGTGGGCCATAATACCATTCAGCATTGGTGAGTTTGCCTTCGTCATTAGCAAGTAATAGTCGGTCGTAACGGGGTGCGTCAGAAGTTTCAGAGTAATAGAAACCATAATCAACATCAAGATTATCGTTGGGTTTAAATTTAATTTTCTGAAGGATGTTGGTTTGGCTGTATCCTGAGTTTACCTGTTTTTGCGGATCAGAATTTAGTACAGTAGAATCTACCCCGTTGAAGGTTTTTTGGTATGTATTTCTCAGGAAATAGGAGTTCCCATGTTTACCGGTTGTTAAATCATCGAAGTCAGAGAAGGTAACTGAAGTAAGGAATGCCCACTTCTTGAGTCCGATGTTAAAGTCCAGGTGTCCGGTCTTTTCCAGGTCAGCAGAGCTGAATCTGCCAAGCGCATTTCCCGTCACTAATGTTTTTCCATTACCTGAAAGGGAAGGTTCGAGGGTGTGAAAATCCATAACACCTCCAATAGCATCACTGCCATACATAACCGCACCCGGGCCAAACAGTATTTCATTGCTTTGTATGGATAAGGCATCAAGTGAAAGGACGTTTTGGAGGTTACCTGTTCTGAAGATGGCATTGTTCATACGAACACCATCCACTACCAGCATTATCCTGTTCGTTGCAAAACCACGCAGGTTAGGTGAACCACCGGCTAACTGGCTTTTTTGGATGTAGGCATATCCACCGGCACCTAAAAGATCAGCAGCAGTTTGAGGATTATCAAATTGAATGTCCCGTTGAGTTATTTTCTCAATTTTGTGAGGTACTTCCAGGTTTTGTTGTTCCCAACGATTGGCTGAAATGATTACTTCACCAAGCGGAATATTCAAAAGTTCAAGTTCTATCACGTTTTTTGAAGCTGCTATTTGGGTGTAAGTCACTGCACGTTTAATATAGCTCGTATGCTGAAAGTAAATGCTGTCAGCACGTTTAAAAGCGGATATGTCGGCCTGCCCCCTGGCATTAGTAATGGTTGAAAGAGAAGGTTTGTCTGAATAGATGGCAACATTCGATATGGGTTGAGCCGTTATTTTATCCAGTATGGTAACTTTTTGACCATATATGGTAACGGCAGTCAAACTAAGCAGTAATAGTAGCGTTATTTTATATTTCATTTTGGTTTAATTAGTCTGTGAATTCAAACATAGATGTCCACTAATAATAAGGTACTGCATGAACAGAATTCAGTAATAGGGACCTTTTTACTGTGAAATTAATAAATTACAATATGTTGAACAGACTTTTAGGAGGGGGAGTACTTTTAGTAATTTGTGGTGGGAAATATGAAAAGGTCTTATTTATCCAACGTATATTTTCAGCGTTTAATACTGGCAGCTCATCATTCACAGGAGGAGGGAAGAGCCCGCCGATAAAAGAGGAAAACAGATTTGATGTTTTTGAAGTGGCAGGATTTGAATTCATTTTATCATTTACCCACTTGTTCAGGTTAGCAAATAATTTGGATTCCTGATAGTCAGTAATACACTCATATAAGGTAGATCCATCAGGTGCCTGCTCAGAGGAAACTACATCATACATCGTTTCTTTGTATCGGAATTCTTTCGGATGTATCCATTGAAATTGATCAGCGTTTTCATCAGAATACCTGATAATGACTAACTCCTCACGGGGTACGTTTTGCTTGATACGGTACTTTATTTCTTTACGGATTTTTTTTTGCATACAGAGGTGTACCATATAATACCCGGTGCCGTTGAAGCACAATGCGAATAGAAGTATTATGGCAGCCAGCTTCCTCAAATTACTTGCGGTTTTTAATAAAAGCTTCCCACTTATCAATTACAGCAGTCATATCAGCCGGGAGTTCTGAATCAAAATACATGGGTTTGCGGGTAATAGGGTGCAAAAATCCTAATGACTTTGCGTGTAGCGCCTGCCTGGGCAACAGTGCAAAACAGTCGCCCACAAATTTGCGATAAGCACCTGAAGTTGTTCCTCGTAATATCTTACTACCTCCATAGCGTTCATCATTGAACAGGGGGTGGCCGGCATACTTCAAATGAGCCCTTATCTGGTGGGTACGGCCGGTTTCAAGTTTGCACTCTATGAGGCTTATATAGCTGAAGTTACGGAGCACTTTGTAATGTGTTACCGCGTGTTTGCCGTGTTCACCATCAGGGAATACAGCCATAATGAGTCGGTTGCTCAGGTTCCTGCCTATGTTTCCGGTAATAGTGCCTTCATTTTCCTTTGGGGCTCCCCATACAATTGCCTGATAGGTGCGGTCAATGGTATGATCAAAGAAGTTACGGGCGAGACGTGTTTGTGCTTCTTCGGTCTTCGCAACCAATAATATGCCTGAGGTATCTTTATCAATCCGATGTACTAATAACGGGTTAAGCCCTTTAGAACCATTCTGCTCAAAGTGCCACAACAAAGCATTGACCAGGGTACCATCCCAATTACCATGCCCGGGATGAACTACCATACCTGCAGCTTTGTTGACCACCAGCAGGTGCTCATCTTCATAAATAATATCCAAAGGGATATTCTGGGGTATAATCTCATTAATGCGCGGGGGATGCGTCATGACCACTGATACTACGTCCAGTGGTTTGATCCGGTAGTTTTGTTTTACAGGTTTGTCGTTTACTAAGATGTTCCCTGCCTTGGCAGCCTGCTGTATCTTATTGCGCGATGCATTTTCAATACGCGACATCAGGAACTTGTCAATACGCAATAGTCCCTGTTTCCGGTCGGCTATGATCCGGTGGTGCTCATAAAGTTCCGTTTCTACGCTTTCATCATCGAGCAACTCAGGTGAGTCGTGCTCTTCATCGGGAAACCCGGGTGAGTCATGCTCATCAGAAAATCCGGGTGAGTCGTGCTCTTCATCTAATGGGATCAGTTCCTCCACTTTTACCGGTATATAATCAGTTTTTGAGTTGCCACTGTCTTGCCTTGTTTTAAAAGCTGAACAATATAAAACCCGCCAGGAATTCCTGCAATACTGAGTTCATGACTGAG
>JBAXYX010000187.1:0-4665 GCA_041670625.1 Lentimicrobiaceae bacterium
ATATAGCGATTTTCTATGGACTTATTACCAGATGCCCGACTATGATATTTACTTTTATCTGAACGGGAAAGAACTTGCTAACTACACGGCCCGCTATGCAAAAGAGATGTATCCTTTGTTGGAGGCTGAGCTAGATAACCGGTATACCGATAAGATTCAATTTATCATATTCAATTCGCTCACTGACTTAAAACAAAGCAACATAGGGTTAATCAGTGACCAGCAATATAACATTGGGGGTATTACCCATATAATCGGCAATAAGGTATTTGTTTATTTTGACGGCAATTATCACAACTTTGAGAAACAATTGAAAGCCGGAATGGCAAGGATGCTGATTGATCAGGCCATTAACGGAGGGTCATACGGAAGGCAAGTGGCTAATTCCACTGTGATGAATATGCCTTCATGGTATATTGACGGGCTGGTTTCATACCTGTCGGAAGATTGGGATACAGAAATTGACAACTATGTACGCGAAGGAGTGTTATCAGGGAAATACCGGAAATTCAATCATCTGACTGGTGATGATGCCATATATGCCGGTCATTCTGTTTGGAAATATATAGTTGAAAAGTACGGCAAAACCAGCATTTCAAATATCCTTTATCTGACACGGATGAGCAGGAACGTGGAAACGGGGTTCCTGTATGTACTGAATATCTCATTCCGAAACCTGTTAAAAGAGTGGAATGCTGCCATGCTGGAACAATACGCTCAAACCGGATATCGTGTGGAAGCTCCCACCCAATCTGTTAAAAAGAAACTTAAAAAGGATATTGTTAATGATCAGATCAAGCTTGATCCGTCAGGGGTATATACAGCCTGGGTTAGCAATCAATCAGGTTTGGCTAAGGTATGGCTCTATAATAACGTATCAAATAAAGCACGGGTAGTTTATCGCCAGGGTCATCGTTTAGATGAAAAGAACGATCTTACTTACCCCATCATTGATTTTCATCCGTCGGGTAAGGTATTATCAGTGATTTCAGAGAGAAAGGGATTCGTGATATTTAATCAGTTTAATTTGGAAACGAAAGACAAGGTAAAGCAATTTATTTATGGTTTCCAAAAGATCCTCTCTATGTCATATTCACCTAACGGGCGTAATTTGGTGATGTCGGCTATAAAGAAAGGGCAAAGTGATATTTACATTTTCAATATAGCCTCAACTTCATCGGAGCAAATAACAAAGGATTTCTATAATGACCTGAACCCGGCTTATATTAAGGGAGGGAAGGAAATAATCTTTAGCTCGAATCGTGTAAATGACACCCTTGAGGAAAATCCGAAGATCAATAAACCGGGGATGCCTGCCAATCATGATTTGTTCATTTATAATCTGGACAATAAGAGTAAAGTGCTTCGCAGGGTTACGGATACCCCTAATGCTAATGAAATGCAACCCAAAGAGTATGAACCGGGTTACCTGACCTATCTGAGTGATCAAACAGGAATATACAACCGTTATATTGCAAGGCTTGACAGTACTATTACGCATGTTGATACTACCGTGCATTACCGCTTTTTTACCCATGACAACCTTACTACCAATTTTGACCGTAATATTTATAGTCATGATGTCTCTGCAAAATCAGGTGTGATGGCTCAAATTATGCAGGTAGGGAAGAAATGGCCTGTTTCAATTAGTCAACGGCCTTCTGCTAATGATACCAAAGCATTAACGGCAGGGTACACCCCTTATATGAATCAACGGATTCAAACATACGGCAAACACCAGAAAGAGGAAACTGTGGCTATACCTGAAAAGAATTTGCCCAGATTTATTAATGTATATCAAAATGAACCTGAGCCTGAAAAGCAGGTGGGCGCTGATGAGAATACTCAATTGCCGGTTAAAAAATTAATAAAAGTGGATACGACCGATGATGGGTTTGTAGCTCCAAAAGCACGTAACTACAATGTTGAGTATTCAATCAACCAACTTGTCAGCCAACTTGATTTTACTTTCCTTACCTCTTCCTATCAACCTTTTTCAGGAGGGACAGGACCTATATATCTGACTCCCGGGTTGAATGCTTTCTTTAAAATCGGATTGACTGACCTGCTTGAAGATTACCGATTAATTGCGGGAGTAAGGCTTGACTTTAACCTGGTTAATAATGAGTATATTATCAGTATGGCTAACCTGAAGCATCGGCTTGATCGTGAAATCTATTTCCACAGGCAGTCAATTGAACAAACAGGTATGTATTCAATTGTCAGGTACAAAATACACGAGTTGCATTACATTTTGAAATATCCTTTTAACCCGTTGTTAAACTTAAGTATGACGGCCAGTGCCAGAAAAGACCGGGCTATTTATATGGCAACTGACCAGTACAATTTACTGGTACCTGATGTGAACCGTTACTGGGTTTCAGGTAAACTTGATTTGACGTATGATGCTACCCGTTCATTGGGATTAAACTTGTATGACGGTTTGCGTTTTAAGGTATTTGGTGAATACTATCTTCAGATTAAAGGTGATGAACAGAATAGCAATATGATAGTATTAGGTTTGGATGTAAGGCATTACCTGCCGATACACCGGAACCTGATTTGGGCAAACAGGTTTGCTGCCAGTACTTCTTTTGGTAAAAGCAAGTTAATTTATTACATGGGTGGGGTTGATACATGGCTTACACCAAAATTTACCAATGAAGCTCCTATTGATTATACTCAGAACTATGCTTATCAAACACTTGCCACGAACATGCGTGGGTTTAGTCAGAATATCAGGAATGGAAATTCTTTTGCAGTGATTAATAGTGAAATTCGTTTCCCTGTAATTAAATATTTGGCCAACAAACCTTTGCGTTCTGATTTTCTGAATAACTTCCAAATTATAGGTTTTGGTGATCTTGGAACAGCCTGGACCGGGGTATCTCCATATTCTGAGAACAATGCTCTTTTTACCCGGGTAATACATACGGGTTCCCTTAATATAACGGTTCGTGAACAGCGTGAACCTATTGTTGGAGGATTAGGCTTTGGTGTCAGATCAAGGCTTCTGGGTTACTTTATCAGAGCTGATTATGCTTGGGGAATTGAAGACATGGTAGTTAAGAAACCTATATTCTATGTATCACTGAGTCTGGATTTCTAAACCTGACTCCTTCTCTTTATGCCTCATTCAGCACGGACTTCTCAACCTGGCCCCTTCTTTTTATGCCTCATTCAGTACGGACTTCTCAACCTGATTCCTGCAATCTATGTTTCCATCTAAACCGTTATATTGAATTGTTTTTCATTGGATGGTTTTGATGAGTCAGGTTGTTAATAACCTGTTCATAATAATTATTTATTTATTGGTAAAATGCTTAAAAGTATCATGAACTTTGTTTAAGACACTCGTACCTGATATTAGTCGATCAAAATATTGTCAGAGTAACCACAATCCTCTCATTGAGGGTTAACTCAACTTGCTGGAAATAACTTATTAAGAATGTTATTGATTGTAAATGAGGTAATTAATTATATTTTGTTGATAAAGTTTTAGAGTAAGGTTTTGTAATAACCCAAATTAGGATGTATATTGCTGTTCGATTTTAGGGGAATAAAAAAACTTGTAATGCCTCTAGAATCATTCAATTAAAAAAATTGGTTAAATAAGCATCAATTCACAATATTTACCGAAGCTATGGAAATCAATCTTTTCGCCCAATTAGAAAATGACACTGAACAGTCAGAAAAAAGTAGTGTTAAAGATTATTATAACGAAATGGTCGAAAAGCGTGTGAGGCCTGTTGCTAAAGAATCTATTGAAGAAAATACTGCTACGACGAAAAAAACAATGGAAATTACTAATCAGAACTCGAATGCTTCATCTGCAAAGCATACTGCGTACCCGGATGAAGAGATATTGGCAAAAGCTACAGAATATTTTAAAGGTGATAATCTTGCAGCCAGTGTATGGATGCATAAATATGCTCTTAAGGATAGTGAAGGCAAAATTTATGAACGAACACCAGATGATATGCATCACAGGCTCGCTTCAGAAGTCGCTCGTATTGAAAGAAGATATCCTAATCCAGTTAGTGAAGAAGAGATTTATGAATCATTTAAAAACTTTACATATATTATTCCTCAAGGGAGTCCTATGGCAGGAATTGGCAACAATTTCCAGGTATCCTCTTTAAGTAACTGTTTTGTAATTGGTGGAGATAGCAATTATGATTCCTATGGCGGAATCATGAAGATTGACCAGGAACAGGTGCAACTGATGAAGCGCAGGGGAGGAGTTGGTCATGATTTATCACACATCAGGCCTACCGGAAGCCCGGTAAAGAACAGTGCTCTTACCTCAACCGGTATTGTCCCTTTCATGGAAAGATATTCAAATTCAACACGTGAAGTTGCTCAGGATGGCCGAAGAGGAGCTTTAATGTTAACCTTGTCAATTAAACATCCTGATGCTGAGATGTTTATTGACGCAAAAATGGAACAGGGAAAAGTAACTGGTGCTAATGTCTCTGTTAAAATTGATGATGCTTTCATGCAAGCAGTGAAGAATGGCACCTTATATCGGCAACAGTACCCGATTCATTCTGACAGCCCTGTTAAAACTGTAGATATTGATGCTACAGCATTGTGGAATAAAATTATCCACAATGCATGGAAATCAGCTGAACCTGGTGTGCTCTTCTGGGATACGGTTATTAG
>JBAXYX010000188.1:0-4583 GCA_041670625.1 Lentimicrobiaceae bacterium
CTTTCGTGAAAGACACGGCCCTTATTGAAACCTGGCGTGTTTTGGTGATGAATGCCGACCGGGATACAGCTTCACAGATTCTAAAAGTGCGCCGAGGTTCAGGGAGTGCCTGGGGTGATATCAATTCCTATGAAAACCTTGAATTATCCATGCAGGACCATATCGCCGGTAACTGGTACCTGGATCTTGATAAGGGTATAGTATTCAATTCTATATGGGTAGCAGGCCATGAAAGTGAAATAGATATTATGGCGTATTATTATGTAACCTCCGGATTGCCCTCGCCATCACTCACCTGCCCGGGCTATACATCGGCCGTGGGCTATTACCCCCAGATATTACAATGGACTGATAAACAGGTTACACTCTTTGATTACAACACTTCTGATAATAACCTGATCAGCACAGAGCAATTTGACCATGCATTGAACGACAGTTTACCGGTGTCGGCATACCAGCCTGATAAAGTAAGTGGTAACTGCAAATACTGTAACACCGGCAAAGTAATACCCTTTAAAACTGCTAAGGGCAAATATGGTATGATCAAAGTACTGAATGCTGATCATGAGAGCACCGGGCAAATGACGATATGTGTTAAAATACAAAAATAACGAGCAGCAAAATGATTACATCAAGTGATTGCAAGCGAATCATTCTTTCATTAATCTTAATTACGCAGTTCTTTTTAACCTATTCACAATCCCAAACTACCACTTCATGCATTATTGCACAAGTCAGGGATACATCAGGTATGGCAGTGCCATTTGTGAATGTATGGATAGGGCAGGGCAAGGGAACCGCAACTGACAGGAATGGCAATGCCAGGATATGCGATATAAATGCTTCATCAGTTACCGTAACATTTAGTTGCATTGGATATCAAACGCGGGCAATCAAACTTCAACTTAAACCGGGTAATAACAATGCCGGGGTAATCACACTTAAAAATACAGCTACCACTATGGATCAGGTGGTGGTGACCGCCACCCGTACGGATAATGACATGATGAATACCCCTGTACGGGTTCATGTGTTGACTCCAAAGGTGTTAAATACCATACCTATGCAAAGTGTGGATGATGCTTTAAAATACACTGCAGGGGTAAATGTAAGCAGGCCTTTTGGATCATTTAGTTCCAAAGCTACGGTTTCAATGCGTGGATTAAGCAGTAAAGAACAAGGCAGAGTATTAGTATTGCTCGATGGCGTACCCCTGAATAAGTCAGATGGCGGTTCTGTTGATTGGAACATGATTGATTTGGGTGATGTTCAGAAAATAGAAATCACTAAAGGTGCCGGTTCAGCTATTTATGGCGGTATGGCGATGGGTGGAGTCATTAATATTATGAGCCGCAAACCACAGGAGAAACTGCAATTAAGGGCTGCTCTTGAGTATGGCACATTCAACACCATGGGTGCTCGTTTAAATGTTGGCGGAGTAAAACCTTTCAAAGGAAAGAATTCTTTTTACTGGACCACCAACTCCTTCTTCCGCAAAAGCGATGGTTATTTTTCCCAGTCAGAAGCTGACAGGAAGGAGAATCCTTATATTGTTAAATCAAACTTCAAGGAAGCAGGCATTAACTTAAAAACAGGGTTATCATTCGGTCCAAACCACACTATTGAAGCTATTGCAAAATATTACAATGACCGAAGGGGTACGGGCGAAAAAGTGTATCAGCCTGACGGGAATTTTACCGATCATGATTCGTACGGACTGATGCTTAATTACCGTGGCAGCGTTGGCAAGCTGAGCTTAAAATCATCCGCTTACCTGCTTAATGAGGATTATAAGAAGGTGAATGAATACATTAAAGACGACTATACCTGGTACGATGTACTCTCAACCCGCATGGATTTAGGTTGGCTTAATTCAGCTACATACCCTGTTGGCAACCATACCCTTACGACAGGAGTTGACTTGAAGCAAGGCAGTGTGGATGCTTATGACCAGTATTTTACCTCTACTGATGTTGTTTATAATGAAGGCAAGATAACTACCATCGCACTTTTTGCCCAGGATGAACTGGCCCTTGGCGAACGGCTTAGGTTGATTGCCGGTTTGCGTTATGATAATGCTACGTTTTATGATGGATCGTTTCGTATTGTTGATCCATCGCCTGAGACTTCCTATATGTATGATTACCAGGTACCTGTTATGCCTGAAAAGCAATGGAGTGCTTTAAGTCCGAGGCTTTCAATACAATACCGGTTTACTGAAAATACGCGGGTTTACACAAATTATTCACGCGGTTTCCGACCCTCAGAACTTGAATACCTTTGCCGGTCAGGACGAATCAAGGGCGGCTTTAAAATTGCCAGTCCTTCCCTTAAACCTGAATACCTGAATAACTTTGAAACCGGTGTTGATTTGAAACCTTTTAATTTGTTCACCGTTTCCATGTCGGCATACTACTCCCGTGGCAGTGATTTCCAATACTATGTGAGTAATGGGCAAACTATCAATATGGGATTTGGTGAACGGCCTATCTTAATACGAGCCAATATCAGTGATGTGGAGCTATACGGCGCTGAAGCGGAAGTACAGGTTGAAACCGGCAATGGAATTAGGTTTACAGCAAGTTATGCCCTGGCTCATTCTACCATACTCGAGTATAAAAAGATCATTGCTACTGACACAGTTGATTTAAAGGGAAAGACCTTTACGGATGTTCCGGAACACTTATTATCAGCGGGTGTGACCTGGACTAACAAGTATATCAACAGCAGTTTGTATGTGCGGTACACCGGCTCCATGTATATTAATGATGAGAACAAGTGGGACGAAATATTATTGTCAGATAAATACCCCGCGTACACTACAGTGGATATCAAGCTATGGAAAGACTTCTGCAAACATTATAAGGCAACCTTCAGTGTACAGAATCTGCTGGATAAAAAATACTACGACAGCAAATACGCTGTATGTCCCGGGAGGTTTATCACCGCAGGGATAGAAGTAAAACTATAAGGAAGGATCTTTTTTGTACTTCACTATATTCAAACGTTCGGTCTCCCTGATCCTGCTGTGCTTACTCCCGTAAGTGAAGTATAGCGCCAGTCCTATTGCAAGCCAAATCAAAAACCGTAGCCAGTTAGTTATTCCGAGTTGCGACATGAGGTAGAAGTTGGTTATCAGCCCCAGCACCGGTATTAAGGAAAGCCGGCGTATGATAGCGGCAATGGATACGCTTACGGCAACGAGCATGAAGGCAATATGAGGAATTTTATTCAAAAACACATCCCAGAATGATTCACCCGGCAGGCGGTTAAAGCTTATGATCCGGTTAATATTACTGTAATCAAGGGTGAACAGCAACACTATGACGGTTATCCAGATAAGAGGCAACCATTTGCGGCTGTCAAAATAGGGCACCCTGAATTTACCTGTTCCTTTCCCACCCAGGTTACCTGCCGGTTCCTTCCTCCCGTCGAGTATAAGGATACCTCCTGAAACCAGTACAAAAGCAAACAAGGTGCCGATGCTGGTAAGGTCAGTTACTTCAGTGAGGTTCAGAAAGAGGGAAGGTACCGCCACCAATATCCCCGCTATGATGGTTGAAAAGGCCGGAGTCATGTATTTGGGATGCAATCGTGAAAATATAGGAGGTAATAAACCATCACGGCTCATGCTCATCCATATTCGTGGCTGACCAATCTGGAATACCAGCAAAACACTGGCCATGGCTATTACGGCACTTATGGCTATAATTCCTGAGAGCTTTGTTAAATGCAACTGGTTAAAGACAAAAGCAAGCGGGTCAGATACTCCCAGCAAATGATAGCTGACCATACCGGTTAAAACCAGACTGATGGCAACATACAAAACGGTGGTGATTAAAAGGGAATATATCATGGACTTGGGAAGGTCGCGTTGAGGGTTTTTGCATTCTTCGGCAGTGGTGGAAATAGCATCAAACCCTATATAGGCAAAAAATACGCCGGACACTCCTTTGAGTACTCCCTTGATTCCGTTGGGTGCAAAAGGTGACCAGTTACCGGGGTCCACATAAAAACTGCCCACTGCTATAATCACCAGTAAGATGATGAGCTTGAGAAGAACCATGATATTACCGGCAGTCTTTGATTCCCTGATCCCTCTATAAACAAGCCAGGATATCAGCACTACTATGGTAAATGCCGGTATGTCGGCAATTAATCGTACACCTCCAACTATAGGTGCCCCGGTCCATGCCCGCCAGGCTTCTGCAAGTTCACCCGGCAATTGACCGGGCGATAATCCCTGCGACAATAATATGGAGGCTTGTTCAAAACCCCTGGAAGCACTCAGATAGTCGATGGTGATAAAGTCAGGCAAATGGATACCCAAACCTGAAAGTAACCCCACAAAATACCCTGACCAGGAAATAGCCACCGCAATATTACCCACCGCATATTCCATGATAAGATCCCAGCCGATAATCCATGCTACCAACTCACCAAAACTGGCGTATGCATAAGTATAGGCACTGCCACTTAATGGAATAGAAGAGGCAAACTGTGCATAACAAAGAGCCGAGAAACCACAGGCTATTGCTGAAAAAACGAACAATAAGGATACTGCCGGACCACCGGCAGCTGAA
>JBAXYX010000189.1:0-4560 GCA_041670625.1 Lentimicrobiaceae bacterium
GTGATCAAACCATCAAAAGTATGGTTGAACTGATCAACATATAAGGCATAAACCACGGCATCCTTGTACCATCCCGCGGGTTGGGGCTGAAGATTAAAAGCAGTACGGGCTTTTTCTATTTCTTCAAGTAACAAGTGCAATTTACTGTTCTCAGTTGATGGATACAGCTGATTCCACTCATCTATAATCTTGTCCTTTATCTGCTTGCTCATAGCATTTTATGGTTTTAACAGTACATGCCATCACTGACTGCAAATTTAATTTTAATAATGATGTTATACCGGGTTGATTGTTTTTTTATCTTCGTACTATTATCTGATAGTCCATTTTCATTTATAACAATAATCAAGGTGATTCGTCCTTCATTTGTCTTTATTTTATTGGTTATGGGGTTAAACCTCCATGGACAGATTAATAGTTTTGAGCTGCCTGCGGAGAAGAACAAGGTCACGACTGCTTTCACCAGCTATGATAATCTGGTAGTTATTGAAGTCATGTTGCAGGATTCCATGCCTGTAAGACTCATTTTAGACAGCGGGGTTGAGGGGATCATCATGACAGACAGGAAAATAGTTCACTATTATGAACAGAACTGCCTGCGCAGCTTTAAACTGACCGCACCCGGGACTACCCAAACGCTCAATGCGTGTGTGACTCCATTGGTGAAGATGAGCCTTGAAGGGCTGCAGCCGATGTTCGCCAACCTTATTTTGTTACAGGATGACATATTTTCACTTGAGTCTTTTATCGGGGCCAGGGTACACGGGCTGATCGGGATTGACAAGTTCAGGGATATGGTAGTCACCATCAACTATGATCAACACAACCTGAAGTTTACACGTCCTGAGCAAATGAAGATTCCGGCCCATGCAGAGATTATCCCTTTAATCCTGAACAGGGGAAGGCCCTATATGACTGCCCGTGTTGAACTTGATAATGGTGAAATCCGTGATCTGTGGCTGATGATTGATTCAGGGGCGAATCATCCATTGTTACTTGAAACAGACACCATTGATGATTATAAACCGCTTAAGTCACTGGAAACGACCATAGGCAGGGGGCTCGGGGGCAGTATATCGGGATCGTTTGTGAGATCAGGCTGGCTGATGATTGGCAATACCCGACTGGATAATATTATTACTTCCCTCTCCACTGATTACTATGAGGGAAGTAAGGCTAATCGTAATTTCCGCAATGGCACCTTAGGAGCGGGGGCCTTATCGAGATTCGTTGTTTCATTTGATTATACCAACAACCGGCTCATTTTGCATAAGGGAATAAAATTCAAAAGCCCGTTTGAATATAATATGAGTGGTGTAATATTTGACTGCATTAGCGCGGACTTTAATATATTTAAGGTTAATGAAGTAATTGCCGGTTCGCCCGGTTATTATGCCGGACTTCTTCCAGGCGACCTGCTAATTGATATTAATAATAAAGCGGCATTTACACTTAACCTGGGAGAGCTTAATGCCATACTCAGCCACAAACCGGGCGACTCCATCATATTGACTATCAACCGCAACGGACAATTGATGACCCGGAAATTCAAACTTAAAAGACTCATTTAATTCATTCTTTTAATTTGCACAGCCCGACCAGTGGGATTTTTAGTAAATTTGATGTCCGTTGCAGCACGTTTAATTGCGGGCAATGTACTGTTAATAGAAATTACCGGATAGTTATGTTTAATGGGAATTATTTGCGCTCAGATACTGGCAGAGTTGTAGTTACGAAAAAGAAGAGGAGGGGGTGGAAGAAGCTATCCTATAAGAAGGCACTCTGGACCTGTTTGGGCCTGTTAATTCTGTTTATCCTGATTCCATCCATATACCGTTTCACCATAAATGCATTCAGGGATGGTTTACCCACTACACGTGCCATCCGTCATGTATATTTCCAAAATTTCGGTGTTGAAATACCCACAGGATATGCAATCCATGGAATTGATATTTCACATCATCAAATGGATATCAGTTGGAATGAAGTTGCTTCCATTGATGTTAAAGGAGTACGGATACAGTTTGCATTCATCAAAGCTACGGAAGGTATCACGCGCCAGGATCAGCACTTTTCACGAAACTGGCGGAAGTGCAAAAGTGCCGGGCTGATCAGGGGAGCCTATCACTTTTATTACCCCACGCGTGATGCTAAGCAACAAGCTGAAAACTTCATCAAACAGGTTGACTTATTGCCCGGTGACCTGCCTCCGGTGTTGGATGTTGAAGTCTCAAAACATAAATCAAAAGCTGAAATAGTAGCTGGTTGTACCGAATGGTGTGAAATCATTGAGGAGCACTATGGAGTCAAACCAATCATCTATACCAGTCCCGGTTTCTACGACAAGTATCTGAAGGACGATTTTAAAGACTATCCGCTTTGGATAGCCCACTATTATGAAGAGTTACCCCGTATGAAACACAGGTCATGGGACTTTTGGCAGCATACCGACCGTGCCTACGTCAGGGGTATAGGGAAACAGGTGGATCTGAATGTATTCAACGGTGACCTGGAAGACCTGAAAGACCTTTGTTTGGATTAGTCTTGACCCTGAATTAGCCTCACCCGGGGTCGGGCAAACTGATCTGATTCTTTGCATCCTACAGTCCCTGACCTTACCAATAGCAGGGAAGTTGCCTATTGTTTTCTGACAGTGTTGATGGCCATTTTTAGTTGATTAAGGCTTTTTAGCAGAGTTGCCTTTGGGCATGCCAGGTTCATTCGCATAAAGGTGCTGCCCCCTTTGCCAAACTGAATACCCTGGTTCAATCCTATTCCTGCTTTATCAATCAGAAACCGGTTGAGGTCCTGATCATTCATCTGCAGTTTGGAGAAGTCAAGCCAGGCCATGTAAGTAGCTTCGGGACGGATCAGCTTTACTTCAGGAATGTGTTGTTGCAGGTACTCTTCAAGCAGGTTGATATTATTATTGATATACACCAGCAGTTGAGCAAGCCATTCATCACCATGAGTATAAGCGGCAGTGGAAGCAACGGTACCGAACACGTTGCCCATATCGATGTGCAGGTTCTGAACCAGTTGATTGTACTGTTTACGTAACCTGTTGTTTGAAATAATAACCGAAGAGGTGGACAGAGCGGCCATATTGAAGGTCTTACTGGGTGCAGTCATCGTGATGGTGCGGGCGGCAATTGCCGGTGACAAGGATGCCAGTACAGTATGCTTAAATCCTGTATTTACTAAATCGCTATGTATCTCGTCGGATACCATCAGAGTTCCGTACTTCAGGCAGATATCAGCCAGTTGCTTTAGCTCATCTGCATGCCAGGCATTCCCCCCGGGGTTATGAGGATTGCTGATGATGATCATGGCTGCTCCCTTTTTACATTGCTTTTCAAGATTTGCAAAGTCCATTTCATAACGACCATTGGTCAACTTCAAAGGGTTTTGACTCATGATACGACCATTTCCCTGAACTGCCCCGAAGAAAGGAAAATAAACAGGTGGTTGCACTATTATTCGGTCACCGGGTTCGGTGAAGGCAAGCACCGTCACGTTAAGTGCGGGTACCACACCGGGCGAAAAGCATATCCATTCCTTGCTCACCTTCCAGTTATGATGCCGCAACAGCCATCCGGTAATAGCTTCAAAGTAACTGTCAGGGCGTATAGAATATCCCAAAACGGGGTGCTTTATGCGTTCAGCGATAGCCTGAATTACAAAATCAGGAGTCCTGAAATCCATATCAGCTACCCACATCGGGATTACGTCTTCGGTTCCAAAAACCAGTTTCCGGATATCATACTTTACACTTGCTGTGCCGGTACGATCAAGCATTTCATCAAAATTGTATTTCATGGTCTTTACCTACTATATATCAATTTGCAAAGTTGTTCAAAAATGACGGATTATGCCATTAATATCTTAAATTTGTAACAAACCTATACACTATGAAGGCCTCCCCATACTCCCTGCTGTCACGCTTTTATTTTGACGATACTGCCTTCCACAGTCTGATGCGTAAGCGCATATACAAGGTGCTGCTCATAGCGAGCAAATATGACTTATTCATATTGGAAGGCGACGGGCGCATTGATGAACAGATTTTTAACGAGTATGTGGCCCTGAACCTTCGTTATCCTCCTCAGTTTTTACAGGTTTCATCAGAAGAGGAAGCATTACAGGTGCTGGGGACCCAGAATGTTGATCTGATCATCACGATGCTGAGTATGGGTAAGAGTGAAACCTTTGATGTTGCACACAGGCTCAAAAAACAATTCCCGGTAATACCTATTGTAGTACTTACTTCATTCTCACGTGAAGTAACCCTGACCATTGCCAATGAAGACCTCTCAGCCATCAATTATGTGTTTTGCTGGCTCGGAAATGCGGACTTGCTTTTGGCTATCATCAAATTGATAGAGGATCAGATGAATGCTGAATACGACATCAAAACCGTGGGGGTACAGGCGATTCTGCTGATTGAAAACTCCATACGCTTCTACTCAAGCTACCTGCCCAATATTTATAAAATCATTTTTAAGCAGTCAAAAGCGTTCATGCTTGAAGGGTTGAATGAGCATCAGATGATGCTACGTA
>JBAXYX010000190.1:0-4525 GCA_041670625.1 Lentimicrobiaceae bacterium
GCTGACCAATGGAATGCTTCCCATCCACATTGTGTTGCCTGATATGGTTTATAATTTGGGTGAAGTAGTTATATCAGGCAAAAAGGAGGATCCTGCATATCGCATCATTCGTCATGTTATTGCAAAAGCTCCCGCTTATTCCCGTATGATCAAATCATTTCAAGCTGAGGTATATATCAGGGGCAGTTTGCATATTAACACCATTTCAAAGATGGTAAAATGGATGGCTAAGAAGGATTTGAACGAATCGGATATCAAGGAAGGAGATACATATATTGAAGAATCAGTCAATGAAATTGACTTTACGGCTCCTGATCTGACCCGTCAGAAAGTAAAATCAATACAGAGTACCTTTCCTGACTTTGGCGGTGATCAATCTAAAAACGCTATTGGCTTTATAGCAGGTAATATTTACCATCCCCAGGCATTCGGCAACGCCTTTTCACCCATTGCTCCCGGTTCATTTGACCATTACCGTTTTCGTTATGAAGGGCAAACGGAATATGATGGTTATTCTATACATAAAATTGCTATTCTGCCTCTTGGCAGCGGACCCCAATTTGTAAAGGGCACTATCTATATCGTTGACGGATTGTGGTGTGTGAGTAATATTGATATCGTGAAGGAGGAGCAGTTAGGGGTTACTATATACCTGACCCAGAATTATAATGTGGTAAAGGAAGGTGCATGGTTGCCGGTAACAAACCGGTTAAAGGTTGATGTTGACCTGATGGGTAATAGCGGTTCGTTTTCCTATCATACCTCCATTCGATATCATGATCTAACCGTTAACGTGCCCGGTTACCGGAAACCTGTTATTAACGTAACCGGTACCCCTGATCAAAAAACTAAAGCTTTTCATGATAAGACCCGTGAGCAGATACAAAAGAAGCAGAAAGAAATTGATAAACTGGCAACTTTAACAAATCCGAATACAGATGAATCATACCGGTTGGCACGTTTACAAAGGAAACAAGAGGAACTGAAGCTGAAGGATTCCCTGCGGTTTAACCACGAGTATGTGGAGACCTATAAAACAGAATTCGACAGCAGTGCCAGGAAAAATGATACCGCTTTTTGGAATAATATTCGCCCGATACCACTTACCATGAATGAAATGATGAGTGTAAAGGCCAGGGACTCACTTCAGGTAAAGGCCAAGCCCAATGACTCGGTTAACGCTCCTCACAAGGCTTCATGGATGAGCACGCTCATGTTTGGGGGAACATTTATAAATGACAGCCTGGTCACTTTCGGAATGAAAGGACTTGTTAATCCTTTCAGACTGGGTTATAATACTGTAGACGGGTTTAGATACAGTACTGCATGGTATTGGCAAAAAAGGTTGAATCATCGTGATACTTTAGGCATAGAACCGATGCTGGGCTATGCTTTTAGCAGGAATTCAGTCTATTGGGATGTTCCCGGATACTATCAGTCTGTTCACAAAAATGCTAAAGCAGGGTTCAGGTTGGGCCAGCAGATCGTTGATTTTAATCCTGATGGGGTTCATCAACTGGAAACCTCTGTCCAGACTCTTATCTTCAGGGAGAATACTGCCAGATTTTACAAGGCATCCTACCTTAATTTACATTATAATACAGATTTAACGCATGACTTTTCAGTTCATGCAAGTCTGTTCCTTTCTGATAACCGGGTTTTGAATAACACCAGTAATTTCTCATTGTTTTTCAAAGACCAAAAGGACTTCAGCCCGAATGTACCCTATAACGCCCGGTACCGTATGATGGATCATCAGGATATGTCGGTTCAACTGATATTGAAATACAAGTCCATGCCATACTATTACATTAAGGATGGAGTAAAAGTACCCCGCTGGCGGCTCAATGATACTCCCGAATTCAGTATTACATGGAAGAAAGGGCTACCCCTGGCTTTCTTTGATACTGATTATGATCTGATCAAACTGGCCATCCATCAACAAAAACTGATAGGGTTGTCTGACCAGTTTAACTACAGGTTTGAAGCAGGTTATTTTCCCAACCATAAGAATATGTTATTTACCCAATTCCAACACTTTGCCAAGCGACCACTCATTGCAGGGATCAAAGAATTCTTCCCTTATTTCCTGTTAATGGATCCATACCGGTTTAGTACCGATGAGTACTATGCAGTAGCACATTTGCAGTATAAATCACCCTTTGTTTTATTAAAGAGATTGCCGGTGCTGCGAAACCGCATGTGGAATGAAAGCTTATTCTTTAGTTATCTATACACTCCGCAGAATAAGAATTACATGGAACCGGGTTACGGAATTGGTAACATGTTTTACAATCTGGGAGTATTTGCAGGACTGAACGGGTTTAACCTTAGGGAAGGTGGGGTGAGGCTTTCTATTTTGATATTCGGAACCAAGGAAATCACATTCTAGTATGCTCAAGATGCGTAATATTTTTATTCCCTATTATATCGATTTATTTATAATTATCGGCAAGCTTGTTGGTTCCTGTCAGAACGTCCTCCTGAATGATCTTTTTCATTTTACCGGGTTCTTCAAACAAAGGACTGTGAGCAGAATGTTCAAAGGTGTAGAAGCCTTTCACTGGAGCTTTTATTTGATTTAAATATTCCTTTGCCAATGGGTAAGATACGGTGTAATCGTATATGCCATGAAAAAAGTAGACAGGGATATTAAGCTTGGGTACCTGTTTAGTCAAATCAGTAGTAAGAATTTTATCCCAAAGTATGCTAACGCCGGATTGGGATTTGCCGCGCCACATGTTGATCTTTTCAGTTAATGTGTAATCCCTGCAAGCCAGCGATGGTAAAAATATACCTGTGATTACCGACTTCATGTCATGTGAGGAAGTAGTCCGGCATACCCCCATGAAGATAAAGCAGCACCGGATTTGTCTGATTTTTACTCTTAATAAACATCCCTTGCTTTACGCTATTGATGTTGACAAAGATCTTTTCTGAAATACTGCACGCTAATGGTTTCCCGTTTTCATCTTTAAATGGTTTAGGTTTCCCGGGACTGCAAAGTAGTAGCACACATATAAGAAGGGCTGTGCAAGTGAGTAATATTGAAAATGTAACTAACATAATTCGGATCATGCAACGTTTATACTTCATGAGTAAACTATAAATAGATGTCTTGCGTGCCATTCATACGTTATAACTTGATGATCCGACTCTGGGAGAATTTATGATCTACATTAAATTTTAAGAAATAGCACCCACTTTTAAAATCGCTGAGGTTAAGGACGGTATGCCCGGCTTCGAGTTGGATATTTTTCAATATCCTTCCATCAAATGAATAAATTTCTAATTGAGCAGTGGTAAAGTTCTCAACCATATCAATACTCATGTAATCCGAAATAGGATTAGGAAAAACTTTAATGCTACTGCTCTGATCAATCTCTTTTACCCCAACACCATGTTCATAGGTACAACTATCATAAGTAGTAATCTGATAATGACCAAATTCAGGATCTTCATAACAACGAAGCTCACATGGATATGGAGCATCAATCATACATATTTGTAGAGGAAACATGTACCCATAGCTCCCAAATTTAGCTGATATTTTATTCCCGAATGAATTACATAGACTAAATTGCCATTCAAATTCTTGAAAACTTACAAAAAGATAGTTGTAATTGTTTCCATTGATCTCTTCAATGCCTGTACTATCAACTTTTGCATTAGTCAGAGTATCGCATATACTACCAACTCCATAAAAATTTGGCCCATAAATTTCCCATGTATTACCGGTCTCAGCTCTAAAATCATATAGCAATCTAAAGATACTACCATCAAACAACCAAACTGAATCCTGATAACCATAGGTATAAAAATCACGATTCAGCGAAGCATCTACAACACAAGTTTGCTTAAGGACCTTACAACTGATACCCTGAATAATTGTGTCAGAAACAGATTCAATAGTAATATAACTTAAAGCATTACCATAGCTAAATGGATAGTCATAAGTCCATTTTGCACCAATTGGAGCCCATTCTGATTGGTTTTGAGAATAGATGCAACTGTTGATCAAAATACAAATAATTATTACGTAAGTTCTTTCCATCTTTTATTATGTGTTAAGAGTGACATTATTTAACCCCTAATTTCAAGTCCTTAGTATTACAAAAATAGCGAAAAGAAGTCAAATTAGTACCCCGTTACTTCAACTTTGCTTCTGCTGCCTGAGAGTTTGATAACCCTGATCTGGGTGGGGATGCGTTCAGTCATTTCCTGAACATGTGAGATGACCCCTACTTTACGACCGTCGTTATGCAGCTTCTCAAGGGCATCCATGGCGGTGCTGAGGGTTTCAGGGTCCAGTGATCCGAATCCTTCATCAATAAAGAGGGATTCTACTTTCAAACGGTTGCTTGACAAAGAGGCAAGCCCGAGTGCCAGAGCCAGGGATACAAGGAAGGATTCACCACCCGACAGGTAGTGTACGCTGCGTACTTCATCGCCCATGTCGTGGTCTATTACCTGCAAGGCCAGGGAGTCGGGCACACATTCCAGACTGTAACGGGGTGATAGGTCA
>JBAXYX010000191.1:0-4522 GCA_041670625.1 Lentimicrobiaceae bacterium
AGAGTGGGCATACCATTTATTTTTCACTCTTTAAAATTTCCCTGATTCCCACTTTATAAGGGGTTGCTTTGATACCGAATCGGTTTTCAAACTTACTGCTGTCAAACACATAATCCCTGTTGTACTGATAGTACATTTCAACCACTTCCTTCATAATAGGGGTAAAAAGTCCTAAAATTTGTATCATGTATTTAGGTATTGAAGTATATTTTGGTTTTACACCCAGTTCAATAGCAATAGCTTCAATCCATCCTTTTCCTGTAAAAGGGTCAGCAGCAGTAGGCAGATGCCACACCTGGTTATATGCACCGGGGGTATTCCCCAGTAAAGCCGTGGCTTTCCCGGCATCAGGAGTATAGGTAAATGAATGTTTATAATTTACTGACCCCACCCAGTTGGCCGTTTTCCCGGTTTTAAGCGGATTGATCACCATTTGTGTGAGCATGCTGGAGGAAGTTTCACCTGGGCCATAATAATCAGCACATCGTGCAATCAGGGCTTTCAGTTTGCCTTTATTAACCTCATCCATAATCAGCTTATTGAGAGCTGTTCTGACCCTGCCCTTCCTACTTGCCGGGTTGACAGGCGTTCCTTCAGTCATATGATTCATGAAACCCGGATCATACATATATATGTTATCAAAAAACACCAGTGAAGCATGATACTTTTCACAAGCTTCAATCACATTTATAATGATTTTAGGCCAATTTTCCTCCCACACTTTGCTACTGTATGGCAAACCTGCAGTAAGGTAAACTACGGAAGAACCCTCCACGGCTCTCATAACCTCCTCTGCATTCAAAAGGTCGGCTTTCATCAGCTCATCATCCGGATTGACCTTTTTAGGATTACGGCTTACCAGCCTGATCTCGTTCGTAAATTCGTTAAGGGCTTTGGCCACCTCAATACCAATGGCACCCCCGGCACCTAAAATTGTTTGCATTTTAATCCTCTTATTGTTATTATTATCATGATTTACTTCATTGCTTTTTACGCTGTACCTTAAAATTTATTGCATTGTCACTGATAATACTGAGCGTGTCTGCATTTAATCTTTTCCTGATGATAGAAAATAAGCGATGCTATTCTGAATCTTTAAGGTAAGTCTGAATGTATTCTTTCCCTGGCAGAACTCCCTAATAATTCCCGCAATAATTATTGTATGATCTCTGATTTCACCGGCAAAAAATTGCAATCACATCCTTTCAATACGCCAATCTATTCACCACCCTTATATTTATTAACAATAATAGAGAATTTTTCTCTTTAAACACATGCATTTTAACATTTTGATCACTCAATTAGCCTTTCTGTTAATGTATTCATAACTTAAAAAAGCAGTACTTTTGCACCCTTTAAAAACCCGGTAAAAAATGGACCTGCTGAGTATTTTTTTTCTTGCCATCGGACTATCAATGGACACTTTTGCCGTTTCAGTAGGCAGTGGGTTAGTGTTGCCAAACATCAGGTTTAACAAGGCAATCATCATTGCTTTTGTCTTGGCTGTATTCCAGGGGCTCATGCCATTACTGGGTTTCTTTGCAGGCATGGGCATGGAAAATTACATCAAACCGGTTGACCACTGGATTGCATTCGGATTACTTTTGCTACTGGGTATTCGTATGATCATTGAAAGCCGTAAACCAGAAACAGAACGAAGAGACTTTAATCCGCTTAAGCTGACAGTACTGGTCACTATGGCCATAGCTACCAGTATTGATGCGCTCGTTGTGGGTGTAAGCCTCGCATTTGTCAGAGTAGCAGAACAGGAAATACTAAGGTCCATTCTGATTCCGGTAGTCATTATTGGCTGCGTTACTTTTGTTATTTCCATGCTGGGTATCCTTTTCGGGAAAAAGGTAGGAAACCGGTTTGGCAAACGAATGGAAACCATAGGGGGATTCATTCTTATTTTCATCGGCTTACGAATTCTTGTTGAGCATTTGTGGTTTTAGTATCAGGTAATAGTTCTTTTGATGATACCGGCAAATTACCGTTTCATTTTGAATGATACTAAATGATGCCCGCTAAATATTACGTATTTTTGCACTTTATAAAACACTTGAGAATATATGAGCGACAATAAACCGGAAGGTGAAATCAAAGCCCCTACCAATTTCGTACACGCCATTGTGGAAGAAGATTTACGAACAGGTAAAAATGGAACCATGGTTCATACCCGTTTCCCGCCTGAACCTAATGGATACCTGCATATTGGCCATGCTAAGTCCATTTGTCTGAACTTTGGTACCGCTGCAAAATATAATGGCAAATGCAACCTCCGCTTTGATGATACCAATCCCGTTAAGGAAGATGTGGAATATGTTGATTCCATCCGTGAAGATGTTCACTGGTTGGGTTTTGACTGGGAGGATCGTGAATACTATGCTTCCGACTATTTTGAACCGATATATCAGTTCGCTGAAAAGCTTATCATGAAAGGGAAAGCTTACGTGTGTGACCTTTCGGCCGACGAGATCAGCGAACAGAAGGGCACCCCTACCCGACCGGGTATTGAGAGTCCGTATCGCAACCGTACTGTAGAGGAAAACCTGGATCTATTCCGCAGGATGCGTGCCGGGGAATTTGCCGAAGGTTCACGGGTGCTCAGAGCTAAAATTGACATGACTTCGCCCAATATGCACATGCGTGATCCTATTATGTACCGAATTATTTTCGGTGATCATCACCGTACCGGCAAAAAATGGTGCATATACCCGATGTATGACTTCGCTCATGGGCAAAGTGATTCAATTGAAGGCATCACCCACAGCATCTGCACCCTTGAATTTGAAGTACACCGGCCATTGTATGAATGGTTTGTGAAAGAACTGGAGATATTTGCACCCCGCCAGATAGAATTTGCCCGTCTTAATATCACCTATACCGTAATGAGCAAGCGCAAACTGCTTGAACTGGTGAAAAATAACTTCGTAAACGGCTGGGACGACCCTCGTATGCCGACCATTTGCGGACTGCGCCGCCGAGGATATACGCCTGAATCGATTCGTAACTTTTCAGAAACAGTGGGTGTGGCTAAGCGTGATAATGTGATTGACGTGAGCCTGTTGGAATTCTGTATCCGTGAGGATCTTAATAAACGGGCACAACGGGTAATGGGTGTGATCAACCCGGTTAAGCTGGTAATCACCAACTATCCTGACAGTCTGGTAGAGGAAATGACTGCCATTAATAATCCGGAAGATCCTGAATCAGGCAGCCGCAAAATTCCTTTCAGCCGCGAATTGTATATTGAACGTGAGGATTTCATGGAGGAACCTTCGCACAAATTCTACCGTTTAGCTCCCGGTAAAGAGGTACGATTGAAGTATGCCTATATCATTAAATGTGAAAACGTGATCAAAGATCCCACTACCGGTGAGATCATCGAAATACAATGCACTCATGATCCTGACACCCTCACAGGCCGCCCTGAAAGCAACCGTAAGGTTAAAGGAACCTTGCACTGGGTATCAGCTAAACATGCTTTAGAAGCTGAAATAAGATTATACGACCGCTTGTTTATGAGTGAGAGTCCCGAAGATGTTGAAGAAGGAGTGGACTATAAAACCAATCTGAACCCTGATTCTTTGAAAATTGTGAAGGGGTTTGTTGAACCATCAGTAGCAAGTACAAAGCCTCTTGACAAGTACCAGTTTGAACGCTTAGGATACTTCTGCACTGATACTGAGAGCACAACAGGCAAATTGGTGTTTAACCGCACCGTAGCGCTTAAAGACTCTTGGACAAAGGCAAACAAGTAATAATGAGTGCGAAACAATTTTATCATAATTATTTAGTGAAAAGCTTGCACAGTAATTAAACATTTTTGTAATTTCGCAGCATCAATGATGACCTATGGTGTAATTGGCAACACGTCTGATTCTGGATCAGAAGAGTCCAGGTTCGAGCCCTGGTAGGTCAACAAACTGATAAAAAAACCACTTACGGATGTAAGTGGTTTTTTTATTCAGGATATTCCTAAAGGTACATACTGTGCCTACGTTTAAATAGACTTCCTTATTAGTTAACGTTCATTAAACATGATGCTTATTTGCCTGAATACATTGATACAGATTAACGTAATCATTGAGTGCATCAAATTTACTTATATAATCATCATGACTGTTATGGCAATTCAGAAACACTTTTAGTGTTATATTTGCGATAAGATATTCAGTATTGGTAAAAAACTAAAACACGAACCATGCAAACCACCCGACTAACCTCTAAAGAATACTTTAAAACGCTACGGATTGTGCACTTCGCTATAATTGCAGGTATTACATTCTTTGGGCTTATATCGTACTTCATACATCAGACCGGCTTTAAAGACACAAGCAAAGAGTTGCAAAATATGCTAATTTACTTTATCCCCATGTTTGTATTGGTAGGATATCTCGTCAGCAATGTACTATTCAGAAACCGTTTAAGCCATTGTAAAGGAAAATCGGAATTGAATGAGAAACTAAATGATTACCGTTCTGCCCTGATAATCAGATGGGCATTTTTGGAAGGACCG
>JBAXYX010000192.1:0-4518 GCA_041670625.1 Lentimicrobiaceae bacterium
GCTTAACAGAAGGCTTTTGATAGGATTCATCTTGATATTTTTTAACGATATAAAATTAACACATTCCTGTCGGTTTATAGTGGGTAATTATGCTTAGTTGACCTCTTTTATCAGTACACCCATATATTTTTCTTTCAGGTTGGTATATTTCATCTGCTCATAATCCATCGGCTTATCAGGCTGGGGTATAATGATTACTACTATGTTGGTATATTTCATCTGCTCTCTATCCTTCGGCTTATCAAACAGGGGCTTAAGGATTACTATGGCATGGGTATATTTCATCTGCTCCCACTCCATCGGTTGATCAGGCTGGGGCTGCCAGATTTCTGACTAGTGTTGATGCTTATTTAGGGATTATGGGAATTGCGGGTGCAGAATAGAGTATTTTTGTTGAAAAATTATGGTATGGAGATTGTAGGAAAGATCACTCTCAGGAAAGGCCGCGAAGAATCAGTATTGCGCTTCCACCCCTGGATATTTTCAGGCGCTATTGATCATGTTGAAGGTAAACCGGTTGACGGGGATGCCGTTGAGGTGTTTGATCACAAGGGAACCTACCTCGCTACCGGTCATGCCGGTACCGGTTCTATTGCCGTTAAGGTATTTTGGTTTGGTCCTGACAAGCCGGTAACTGACCTATGGTTTCAAAGAATCAGTAATGCTTATGAACTTCGTAAAAAGACAGGTTTTGTCCATAATCCCACCAGCAATACTTACCGGTTAGTGTTCAGTGAAGCCGACAATATGCCCGGACTGGTTATTGATTATTATAACGGGGTGGTGGTATTGCAAGCTCACAGCATGGGAATGTACCTTGTGCGTAAGGAGCTGGCCGAAGCTATCGGTAAATTATATGGCCCGGAGTTAAAAGCGATTTACGACAAAAGCAAGGAATCACTGGCTAAGTCGGGAGTCCATTCTGATGGAGATTCATTTTTATATGGCCATGCTGATGAGCTGATGGTTACTGAAAACGCTCATTCTTTTCATATCGACTTTAAGGAAGGGCAGAAGACCGGTTTCTTTCTGGATCAACGTGATAACCGCGCCCTGCTTGCCCGTTATGCAGCGGACAAAAAGGTGCTGAATACTTTCAGCTATACCGGGGGCTTCACCATTTATGCACTTGCTGCCGGCGCCGCTCATGTTACTTCGCTTGACAGTTCACGCAAAGCGATAGATGCTTTGGAAGATAACCTGCTCTTAAACAAGGGCTATACCGGAACTCATGAGAGCATTGTAGCAGATGCCAAGGCATGGTTACCGGGCATGGATACTGATTACGACATTGTAATACTTGACCCGCCTGCTTTTGCTAAGCATCAGGCTGACCGGCACAAAGGATTACAGGGCTACAAGTTTATCAATAGTACCGCACTTTCACGGATAAAAAAAGGAGGCTTGCTCTTTACCTTCAGTTGTTCACAAGCTATTAGTCGTGAACAATTTGGCTCAGTGGTGATGTCAGCAGCTCTTGAAGCAAAAAGAAATGTGCGTATTATACATCACCTGGGCCATTCGGCTGATCATCCGATAAACCTGTTCCATCCTGAAGGAGAGTATTTGAAAGGACTGGTATTAGAAGTAGAGTAGCAACGGTTATTCATCCAGAGATTTAGTATGATCTTTCAACCGGTCAATATAACGGCGGTCCTTTTTGGTGGGCCTGCCGGTACCATGTTCACGCCATTCTGAATTGAATTCCTTCATCAGTTGTATGCGCTCATATTCCTCAACAGGGGTAAGGTCATCAAGATAATCAACCACTAACTTGGCTGGCACCCTGTTATGCAGAAGTTCTTTGACTTTCAGCGTACGAGTAAGGGGCCCTTGTGATACGGTGATCACATCACCCGGTTTCAGATTACGTGATGGCTTGACCGCACTACCCTCCATCTTGATCTTACCGGCTTTACAGGCTTCGGTAGCCTGGTTGCGGGTCTTAAAGATTCGGACTGACCAAAGCCATTTGTCAATTCTGATCTCTTCCATTCTGGCTTTACTTACTTCTGCCTGAAATATATCAGGATAGAAACACCGGTAAAATCAAAATTCTCACGAAGCTTGTTTTCAATAAAGCGTTTATAGGAATCACCAACATACTGCGGCATGTTGCAGAAGAAAACAAATGCAGGGTATGCAAGTTTTAACTGAGTGATGTACTTGATCTTTACGTATTTCCCTTTGACTGCAGGAGGCGGATTGTTTTCAATAATAGGCATCATGATGTCCATCAGCTTATGGGTTGGTATGGACTTTGTTCGGTTCTCATACACCTGTTTGGCTGTTTCAAGGGCTTTATGAATTCTCTGCTTATTAATGACAGAAGTAAAAATGATGGGGACATCATTAAATGGAGCAATCTTTTTGCGAATAAGTTCTTCAAATTCCTTATGCGTATTGGTTCCTTTTTCAACCAGATCCCATTTATTGACCACTATAACGATGCCTTTATGATTCTTTTGAGCAAGGGAGAATATTTTGAGGTCCTGGCTTTCAAGTCCTTGGGTTGCATCAAGCATAATCACACAAATATCACTATTCTCAATGGCTCTTATGGAGCGCATAACGGAGTAGAACTCAATATCGTCAGTTACTTTACCTTTTTTACGCAACCCGGCCGTATCAACCAGGAAGAAATCAAAGCCAAAGCTGTTATAACGGGTGTAAATAGAATCACGGGTGGTGCCCGGTATGGCGGTTACAATATTGCGTTCATCACCTAGTAATGCATTAATCATGGAGGATTTGCCAACGTTAGGACGGCCTACGAATGCTACTTTAGGCAAATCAGGTAACTCCTCAATAGTCTTGTTTTCGAATTCTTTCACCAGGTCATCAAGCAGGTCACCGGTACCGCTGCCTGAAATAGCTGAAATTTCATAGAACTTGTCAAAGCCCAGTGCATAGAACTCACCGGTTTCGGCCGACCGATACGCATTATCCACTTTATTGGCAACGAGTAAAACCTTACAGGGTGAACGTCTGATCAGATCAGACACCTCTTCATCAAGAGGGGAGAGGCCTTCTTTAGCATCTACCATGAAGATGATTACATCTGATTCCTCAATAGCAAGCTCTATCTGGCGGCGGATGGCTTCTTCAAACACATCATCACTGCCTACAACCAGTCCACCGGTGTCAATAACTGAGAACTCAAACCCGTTCCAGTCTGATTTACCATAATGACGGTCACGGGTAACCCCGCTGGTTGGATCAACAATAGCTGTACGTGCTCCGGTCAGGCGATTAAATAAGGTGGATTTGCCTACATTAGGCCTGCCCACAATGGCTACAATATTTGACATAATTAACTCCTCCAATAAGCATAACAACAACAAAAGCCTTGATCAACAAGGCTTTTGTAACTCTAATTTTTGTAGCGGGGGCAGGATTCGAACCTACGACCTTTGGGTTATGAGCCCAACGAGCTACCTCTGCTCCACCCCGCAGTATATTTTGATTACTGTGTGTTTATTTAAGACTGCAAAGATATATTTTGTTTCTTTGCTGTGCAAATTTATTTTATTATTTTAAGACAATGGAACATAAATCAGGTTTTGTAAATATTATTGGTCTGCCAAATGTTGGCAAATCTACTTTGATGAACGCTTTGGTAGGGGAGAAGCTCTCCATTATTACTTCTAAAGCTCAGACTACCAGGCATAGAATCATGGGTATTGTGAATGGTGAGGATTTTCAAATCGTTTATTCTGATACTCCCGGCATTGTAAAACCTCACTATAAACTCCATGAATCTATGATGAAGTTTGTGGATTCAGCCCTTGAAGATGCAGATATCTTCCTGCTGGTTACTGAAAAATCGGATGATCAGTTGCAGGATGAGTACATCAACAAGGTCAATAATTCGGGCAAACCGGTGATTGTGGTGGTCAATAAGGTGGACCTGCAAACTCAGGAGGAGGCGCTTGAACAGGTGAAATTATGGGAAGTGAAGATGCCGGGTGCGGTTGTTATTCCCGTGTCAGCCTTACATAAATTTAATCTCGACCGGGTGTTTGATGCGCTGATTGAGAAATTGCCCCTTTCACCGCCTTATTATCCCAAAGATGAGCTTACCGATCGTTCCATGCGCTTCTTTGTATCGGAAATAATCAGGGAGAAAATCCTTTTGTACTTCAAGCAGGAAGTGCCTTACTCTGTTGAAATAGCCGTTGACGAATATCAGGAAAAGGAAACCAGCACTCACATTACGGCTACTATATATGTGGCCAGAGAATCGCAAAAAGCAATTATACTCGGCCATCAGGGAAAATCAATCAAAGGGCTTGGTATGGCTGCCCGAAAAGATATTGAAGAGTTTATTGATGCCAAAGTTTATCTTGAACTTCGTGTAAAAGTGAGCAAGGACTGGCGTGACGACCCCCAACAGCTTAAACGCTTCGGTTACGAATTGTAATCCTGATTGCTACTTATAATACCGGTTGTAGTGGACTCTGCAACCGGATACCGGTGACTTTATGATCAGACTCTACTGACTCTTGAACGGGGTAC
>JBAXYX010000193.1:0-4480 GCA_041670625.1 Lentimicrobiaceae bacterium
CAATAGTATAGAGAGTAGACCTAATAAAGTATTGCCAATGGTATAGTGCGTTTCAGTGAATCGGAGAAACTGCTCTTTTAAGAGGAATAATGACTACTAAGAATAATTTTATTGGTCATTATTTTATCAGAAAGTGTGCGTAAGTCGGATGAAACAGATAAAGAGCCTGTATAACTAAGTTAGAGTCAGCAAAATGAGTGATAAGTAATATTTTTTTTTAAAAAATTGCACAAACATTTGCGCAATCATAAAATCGTACTATCTTTGCACCTGTAAATAACACATAGTTGTTCGTTTACATCCGGTTCGGTAGTTCAGCTGGTTAGAATACGTGCCTGTCACGCACGGGGTCGCGGGTTCGAATCCCGTCCGGACCGCTAAAAGCCTCTCAGTAATGAGGGGCTTTTTTCTATTCCTGTATTTAAGGCTTAGGGTTCTGCATAAATCTGCCTAAATAGAACACGGATTTCTCTCATGACGCAGGTTTCGCAGATCTTGCGGATCATGCAGATGTTGCAGATGCAACAGACACTCCTGATGTAGCATATATTGCAGATACAACTGATTCAACAGATCATACAGATGCAACAGATACAAAATATATTGCAGATGTAGCAGATATTCCAGAGGAAATTATTAGCATATATTAATAGTGTATTGTTAAAAGGTATGTTTTATAAGTATGCGGTAGTAAATCGACAAAATTCCTTCATCCTTACTAACATAATGAGCACCAGATAATTATTTGATATTTAAGGTCATTAGAAACTTATATAATATTTAATTCTTGTAATCACAACATTTATTTGTATCTCTACGGGTATACTTTGAGCTGACCATTTACAAAGGCAATCATTATGTATAAAACACTACTTCTTTTACAGACCTTGCTGTTATTGATTTCCGGATCTTTTGCCCAGAAGTCAAATAATGAATGCAAACAGTGAGGCCAGCGAACAATCAAATGCCGGGACCTGGATATACTTACGAAAATACCTGTAACAGTGGAGGACAGCATCCGGTGGAAACAACTTCACTATGCCAGATTTTTAAAAGCCAACAAACAAAAGCTAACAAACAATAGGGATACTTTTCTGATACGGGGATACAAAAAGTTATTAAATTCAATGATTCTCTAAATACGACATTGCAGATTAGTGTAATTGAAAAAGACACCTTTAAATGCAATGGAGAGGTAACAATGATTATCTAAACGTAATGAATGAACCTGATCGAAGCAGCATTAGGATTATTTATTTTTCAAGTGTATTTGTTTTCAGGATAAGTTTCGTACTTTTGGATTCACATCAAAGAAAGTTTTACACAGCTAAATTCGATTAAACATGAGAAAAATCTTTACTCTATTAGTCTTGAGTGTTTGTTTTACATTTGGTCTATCGGCACAGGTGCTTGTTGGTACGAACCCTATGCATAAGAATGCAATACTCGAAGAGTTTACAGGCATTCACTGCGGGTACTGTCCTGATGGCCATGCTATTGCACAGTCTATTATTGATAACAATCCTGGCAGGGCATTTACTATTGCACTTCATCAGGGAAGCTTTGCCTCACCGGCAACAGGTGAACCTGACTATCGTACCATTTTTGGAGATCCTCTTGCCAATCAAACCGGATTAACCGGTTATCCTTCAGGAACAGTAAACAGGCATCTCTTCAGTGGAAGTGCAACTGCTTTGGGCCGTGGAGCATGGTCTGCAGCATGCGACCAGATAATGAAGGAAGTTTCTCCGGTTAATATTGGAATATCTTCCCAATACGAAGCATCAACTCGCCAACTCACTATTCAGGTTGAGCTCTATTATACATCCAACGCAATAACCACAAGCAATTTTATTAATGTTGCTCTTACCCAGGATAGTATATATGGTCCGCAGACAAATGGTGGGGCAGGAAACAATTATCGCCATATGCACATGCTACGTCATATGATCACCGGCCAGTGGGGCGACGAAGTAACCACTACTACATTAGGTTCAATTGTGAGTCGAACATATACCTATACAGTACCGGAAGCATATAATAACATTCCGGCAGTGGTTGAAAATATGAAAGTTGTGGCATTTGTGACCAAAGACCACCAGGAGATTTACACCGGAGATCAGGTAAACGCTATAAATGGAACCAACTTGTTCATTGGCGAAATTGCATCACAGGAGCCATATATCCAGAAAGGATCTAATGGCGCTGAGCAGGTTTTTAATCTTGAAGCCATTAGTAACATTGCCGGAACTGAATCTTTTGACGTATGGATTGAAAGTGAAAATGCTCCTTCCGACTGGCAGGCTTCCTTTATGATTGATGGCCTGGAATATACTGGTCATGCAACTGTAAATATGACTAAAGATATAGTCACACCCATTACGGTTAATGTTATTCCAGGTGCTTCGGCAGGCTTCCCGGGATATGTTATCAGGATGAAGTCTATTACTAATCCGACTGCACCTGAAAAAATGTACAGGGTGATGGTAGTTGCAGGTGTGACAGACCTTTTGGTAAATGGTACAGGTGGACCGGAAACAGTCAATAACCAAGGTGCTTATCTTGACGGGTTGGCCGCCTCTGGCATTACATCTTATGCTGTTGTTAATGCCAATGTGATGCGTGATATGATCAATGCCAATGCTTTTGGGAATGTGTTCAACTGTTGGCTTAACATTGCCTGGACTTTCCCGGCTTTGACTGATAGTCAGGCTGAAGCCATTATGGCCTTTATGGATGCAGGCCACAATGTCTTTATCGCCGGTCAGGATATAGGTTGGGATGTTATGAGTGGTGCAGATGGATCCAATGGCACTTCCATTACCCGAAACTTCTATACCAACTATCTTAAGGCAGGTTTTGTTGATGACGGATCATCAACCAATAATAAGCTGAATGCCAACACTGCAGATCCTATCTTCGGTGCTGTACCACAAAGCAATATAGTAGATGTATACGGTGGTAATATGTATCCCGATGTGATCAAAGCCCTACCCGGAGCAGATGTGATTTTCAATTATACAGTCGCCACTAAAACCGCTGCCGTTAAGTACGATGGTGTTTATCGTTCAATTTATTTTGGCGTAGGCCTCGAAATGCTCGGCAATGTTGGTGTTCGCAATGAAATTATCAATCTGAGCCGTGAATGGCTTTCTGCTGAAATGGTAGGTGTTGAATATTTAGAAGCTGTCAATGCTCTTTTGAGCGGACAAAACTACCCCAATCCGGCAAATGACTATACCTGGTTTCCTGTTTCTAAAGAGGCTGAAGGTGGTACACTTGAAATCTATAACATGAGCGGTAACCTGGTATTAACCCGGCACCTTGGAAGTGAGCTTTTGTATCGGATCGATTTAAGCGGATTATCTTCAGGCATTTATACATACCGTGTTGTTAACGGAGATAAAATATCTGTTGCACATAAACTGAGTTTAATCAAGTAACATCATTTGATAATGATTTCAAAAAACGCTTGTAACACCATATGTTGCAAGCGTTTTTTTATGCTTAGACCTACACAGAAAATGGTAGCATGTTTCAGGTAAATTGAGGGATTTCTGTGATGGGTTGACAACAAACACGATTAATGCTTACCAAAACGGTATCCTATTCCGGATTCGGTATTGAGGAATGTTGGTTTCGAGGGATTATCCTCAATCTTTTTTCTTAATTGAGCCATAAATACACGCAAATACTGCGTTTGATCAACATATCCCATTCCCCATACTTCTTTCAAAATGAATTGATGTGTCAGTACCAGCCCTTCATTCTTCGCTAAAAGTGCTAATAAAGAAAATTCAGTTGATGTGAGTTTTATTAATTGATCATTTTTACGTACAATATGATTGGCTAAATCAATAATTAGTGTGTCAAATTTTAGCAAAGGTATGTCGGAATAACTCTGATTTTGATGAATAGCGACCCTGATTCGTGCCAGTAATTCTCCTGTACGGAAGGGCTTGGTGAGATAATCATTAGCTCCGTTGTCAAGGGCATTTACAATATCGTCTTCTGAATTCCTGACGGAGAGGATAATGATTGGTTTCTGGTACCACTCGCGAAGTCTTTTAAGAATATTGAGGCCATCGCTATCGGGTAATCCTAAATCAAGAATTATTAAAACAGGTTGCACCATTGCAGCCATGACCAGTCCTTCTTTACCTGTTGATGCTTCAGAAATTTTGTACCCCTTTGCTGAAAGTGTAATTTCAAGTAAACGGCGTATTTGCACTTCGTCATCAATAATTAGTATGGTACTCTCATTGATCATAGTTAAGCTTATTTGTTGAATGTGTTTATATCAGAAATTTCAACCGGTATTCTAATAGTAAACAAAGCACCTCCATTTTTGCGATTTTCTACCTTTACCGTTCCCTTTTGAGCTTCAACAAATCCTTTAACGATAGATAGGCCCAAACCAGTTCCACCAGCCTTAGGATCTTTCATACGATAAAATTTATTAAAGACAGATGGCAAATCC
>JBAXYX010000194.1:0-4458 GCA_041670625.1 Lentimicrobiaceae bacterium
CTATATTGGCAATTATTCATCAGGCAAAATGGGCTATGCAATTGCTGAAGAAGCAGCTGCCCGTGGAGCTAAAGTTACCCTGATTTCAGGACCTGTGCATTTATCCACCCTTCATTCTGATATTAAAGTTATCCACACGGTTACTGCTGAACAGATGCTGAATGCCTGTAAGGCATTTTCTGATGATCATAATATCATTATTATGTCGGCCGCTGTAGCTGATTATACTCCTGAAAAAACGGCAACGCAGAAAATCAAAAAGCAAACAGCGCTAACTCTTAAATTAAAATTGACAGAAGATATTCTGGCATTTTTAGGAAAGACAAAGAAGAAAGATCAGGTTTTGGTTGGGTTTGCATTAGAAACCGAGAACGAAAAAGCTAATGCTTTTTTAAAGCTCAAAAATAAAAACCTTGACATGATCGTTCTTAATTCACTCAATGATAAAGGAGCAGGTTTTAGTGTCGATACTAACAAGGTTACCATTATTTATCCTGATAAGAGTGAAATTGTTACGGATACTCTGCCTAAGAATGAAATAGCAGCTCAGATTATTGATGCAATAATTAACAGATATTAAGGGCCAACAAGATGAAGCAAATATTTTTTGTACTGTTTTTCATGGCAATAGTTGCCGGCGGTTATAGCCAGGAATTTAATGTGGTTGTGCAGGTTACTTCACCCCAGGTTGAAGGTACTGAGAAAAAAATATTTGAAACACTTCAACAGGAATTGTTTGATTTTGTCAATAACCGCCAATGGTCCAATTATAGTTTCAAGCCTGAAGAACGTATTGAAGGTACTATCCTGATCACTATTAGTGAAAGGGTTTCAAGTGATAAGTTTAAAGCTCGTATGAATGTGGCCCTTCGTCGCCCGGTGTATAATGCATCATACAATACGGCATTGCTGAACTATATTGATAAAGACTTTGAATTTACTTATGTGGAGCTCCAACCTCTTGAATATAACGACAATACGTATACTTCAAGCCTTACTTCTACAATTGCTTATTACTTGTATTTATTTCTTGGTCTGGATGGCGATTCATTCTCACGAATGGGAGGTTCTCCTTATTATGAAAAGGCACAGAACATTGTAAACCTTGGGCAGAACGCCAGTGAAAAGGGATGGAAATCATACGAGAGCCAAAAAAACCGTTACTGGTTGATGGAAAACCTTACCAATCCTACTTATTCATCAGTGCGTGAAGCAATGTATAAATATCACAGACTCGGTTTGGATGTTATGGCTGAAGATGTGGAAACAGGCAGGAGTGCTGTGAATGAAAGCCTTGAACTTCTGCGTAAAGCTAACAGAGAACGCCCCGGACTGTTTATTTTGCAATTGTTCCTCGAAGCCAAAAGGGATGAAATTATCAATATATACTCTGGCGCTTCGCCTATGGATAAAACGAATGCTGTGAATATCCTCAAAGAAATTGATCCATCCAACTCATCGAGGTACCAGAAAATTCTGGAAACAAAATAATAAACTTTCTTACTGGCATTATTTATTAACTTTGTGCTATAAATTGTGCTTTCTATGCTATGCAGGCTAACGATTAATAACTTTGCCCTGATTCGGCATCTTGATATTGAATTTGGAAAATCATTTTCAGTTATTACTGGTGAAACCGGTGCCGGGAAGTCCATCATTCTAGGAGCTTTATCCCTGATTCTTGGCAATCGGGCTGATAATATTAACTTTGCTGATAATAACGGAAAGTGCAGTATTGAAGCAACCTTTGATATCACGCGCTGTGAGCTTGAATCATTCTTTGACTATAACAACCTGGACTATGAACCTTATTGTATCATACGAAGGGAAATAACTCCACAAGGTAAATCACGTGCTTTCATTAATGATACTCCGGTAAATTTAAATCAGTTGAAGGATTTGACCGGTCGCTTGATTGATGTTCATTCACAACATCAAACACTACTGCTGCGCGAAAACTCATTTCAGCTCTCCGTAATTGATGCGGTTGCCAATAATAATGCCCTGCTTAATAAATACAAGGATAATTATCGGGATTACCAAAGCTTAAAGAGCAAACTGGAGGAATCAAAGACCCTAAACCAGAAAGCACAATCAGAACTCGACTACCTGAACTTTGTGGTCAACGAATTACAAAAAGCATCGTTGCAACCGGGAGAAGTGGATAGCCTTGAGAGTGAACTGGAAGTTCAAACGCACGCTGAAGATATAAAGAAAAAACTTTACCAGGTTTCTGAATTGCTGAATAACGATGAAGACAGCATTATAAAGCGGCTTAAGGAAGCAGGTAATTTGTTAAACTCGGCTTCGCAGCATTTTAATGAATTAAAAGAGACAGCCGAGCGGATGAGTACATGTATCATTGAGTTAAGGGACATTGCTGATGTTAATACAAATACTGTCGAAAAAATAAGCTACAATCCTGAACGGATGCAGGAAATTAGTGACCGATTGAGTTTGATATACCAACTTCAGCAGAAACATCATGCCAAAGATGTGGATGAACTGATGGCCTTATATGACGAGTTTAAACAGAAGATTGCCGGAATTGAATCATTAGATAATCAGGTTGAACAACTTAACAAACAACTGATTAACAAATTCAAAGAACTGAATGCAACAGGTGATGAACTTTCACACAGGCGAAAGCAGGCAACTCAGGGTATTGAAAAGTCTATTCTAAATACTATATCACTATTAGGAATCAAGGACGCAAAATTCATCATTGAATGGAAAGCTTTGCCTGAACCTGAAAAAGAAGGGAAAGATGGAATACGGTTCCTATTTTCAGCTAATAAGGGATCGGCACCTGATGATATTGCCAGGATTGCATCGGGTGGTGAACTCTCCAGGTTAATGCTGGCGGTTAAATCACTGATATCAAGTAATAATCTGTTATCAACTATTGTGTTTGATGAAATTGATACCGGCGTTTCAGGTGAAATTGCAGGTAAAGTGGGTCATATACTTCGCAAAATATCTGAAAATATGCAGGTAATAGCTATTACCCATTTGCCTCAGATTGCGGCGTTATCAGATGAGCATTTTAAAGTGTACAAGCTTACGGATAAAGAAAGCACTTATTCAGTCATTCATAAATTAAACAAGGATGAACAGATTGCTGAACTGGCAATGATGATCAGCGGCAAATCAGATTCAACTGCTGCCAGAGATGCTGCTGTAGAATTGCTTCAGAACATGAACTGACCATCTTTGATTTTGTAAAATTCAATAATCATTCAATTTAACTCATTCATTATGACTTATAATCTTTTAAAAGGAAAGAAGGGGATAGTATTCGGGGCATTAAACAGCAACTCTATTGCGTGGAAAGTAGCTGAAAAGGCCCATTCAGAAGGCGCTTTGATGGTATTAACCAACACACCCCTGGCTATCAGGATGGGTGAATTGGATGAACTGGCCAAAAAAACAGGAAGTTTGATGATTCCGGCTGATGCAACCAGCGTATCGGATATTGAAAACCTGTTTGCTAAAACTATGGAAGCGTTTGACGGAAAGATTGACTTTGTGCTACACGCAATCGGTATGTCGCCTAATGTTCGCAAGAAAGTGCCTTACGATGACATTAACTATGAATTCTTTTCGAAAACCCTTGACATATCGGCACTGTCTTTCCATAAGATGATACAGGTAGCCAAAAAAATGGATGCCATTAATGAATGGGGTTCCATTGTAGCCCTGTCATATATTGCTGCACAGCGCACTTTGTATGAATATAATGATATGGCTGATGCCAAAGCTATACTGGAATCTATTGCCCGTAGTTTTGGATATATATACGGACGAGAGAAGCACGTGAGAATAAACACTATTTCACAATCGCCGACACCCACCACTGCCGGACAAGGAGTAAAAGGGTTTCAGGGACTTATGGACTTCACCGAACGCATGGCCCCATTAGGTAATGCTACTGCTGAAGAATGCGCCGATTATTGCATCACACTGTTTTCAGACCTCACACGTAAAGTAACCATGCAGAACCTGTTTCACGATGGTGGTTTCAGCAGCATGGGTATGAGTGCCAGGGCAATGACGCAATACAATAAAAGCCTTGACTGTAAAGAATGCAAGCAAAACCCGCTAACTCCTGATCCGGAATAATAGTCAGAGTAAGAAAGTTATCTGTCAGGCTTTGGATGTGAAGCGTTAAGCTGATGTTGTTTAATCACAAGCTATTTTGGCTGAAAAAATAGCAGTGAGCGAATGGTGTTGCGCTGATGTTGTTTCCAACAATGGCTGGATAAGTTTAATTTCTTATTCTTAGGATGTGAAGTGATACGCTGATGTTGGTTACAACCCTGCAGGGATCAGTGAATTTCCTTATGCTCTTGGGCGTATGGTTTTTAATGCTCTTTTTGGGATTTCTGTCTAAAGCCTTTCACTTGAATATCCCTGATTATAGATAGAAGCTCCAGTTAATGCAATCATCCATTTATA
>JBAXYX010000195.1:0-4453 GCA_041670625.1 Lentimicrobiaceae bacterium
GGGGGCTTAGAAAATTATTGCCGTAACAGGATATCGGGGAGAGAAGCCTGATCCTTACAGACGATAGAGGGCTTAGAGGTGCATTCCGGATACCGGATAGCAGGGGCTAAAACTTGAGCCTGGCATTAAATAGGGGGCTTAGAGGTCTTTAAACTATAATTAATTATAAGCAAAAGCCCCGATTGAAATTCAACCGGGGCTTTTTGAGTGGTATCGGCCGGGATCGAACCAGCGACACACGGATTTTCAGTCCGTTGCTCTACCGACTGAGCTACGATACCTCATTAACGGCTGCAAAGGTAATCAACAATTTCTATTTAACAAATATTTTAAAAATATTTATCATACCTCCTTAAAATCAGGTAATTTTGCACTGGGTTGATTCATTAAAATTTACCCATAACCTGAGTTTCCCATTCTTAAAACACTAGATGGAATTCCCAAAAACAGGAAATAACACTTTCCTTATTATTGATCAAGGCAACACGCTTACTAAAATAGCATTGTTTGATCATGATACCCTGATATGGTTGCGATACTTCAACAAGTTGTCAGCTCATGATGTTCAGCAACTTGAATTGGATAAAATCAATATCAGCGCAGGGATTATAAGTTCGGTTGCCGTACATCCATCTTCCTTACTTTCTATTTTACCTGATACCAACTGGCTGATTCTTGATCATAATACCCCTGTTCCGATAACTAACCGTTACCATACGCCTGAAACATTAGGGAACGACAGGCTTGCAGGGGCTGTGGCTGCCAGTGTACTGTTCACCGGCTCAGATGTTTTAGTAATTGATGCAGGAACAGCTATCACTTATGACATTGTTACCGGAAGCAAAGAATATCTTGGAGGCAGTATATCACCCGGGTTAACCATCAGGTTTAAAGGATTGAATACTTTTACCGGGAAATTGCCGTTAATTGAATCAATTTCATTTAATGAAATAACAGGATATGATACCCGAGAATCCATTTTATCGGGAGTTATGAATGGCACAAGGTTTGAAATGGATGGATTCATCAGGGAGTATAAAGAAAAATACCCTGATTTACGAACTATTCTCACAGGAGGTGATGCTATTTATTTTGATAAAAAGTTGAAAAGTAACATCTTTGCATTCCCTAACCTTGTTATTGACGGTTTAAAACTAATTTTACAATATAACCTTGAAAAGTAAACTGACTTTTGTATTAACAGCGATTATTGTATTAACGTGCATAAGTTCGCTACGGGCACAGAACAGAATAAGTTCGCCCTATTCACGATTCGGAATTGGTGAAATGTTTCAGAATACCCACGTTAACAATATGGCAATGGGAGGGCTTTCACAGGCTGTATATACTCCCTACTTTGTGAACACTGTTAATCCGGCGTCATATACTGCCTTCGATACCCTTTCATTTGTATTCGATGTAAGTTTACACGCCCGGTTTACTAACCTGATAACAGACAGTATCAGCCAGTCAGCAGATTATTCCTCCCTTGGCAATTTGCTGTTTGGTTTCCCGATTAACGGTTGGTGGAAAGCCAGCTTCGGGTTACAACCATACAGTACAACAGGCTATAAAGTAACTGACACGCAAAATGATTCAGTTTTCGGTATCTTTGATAATATTTATGATGGAAATGGGGGTATCAGTCAGTTTCATTTTGGCAGTAGCTTTGATGTTACTAAAAACCTGAGCATTGGCGCCAATATTTCCTATCTCTTTGGTACTATGAATCATCAGGCTGCAACTGAATTCGCTGATTCACTATACCGGTTAAATATTAAAACGGTGAATGCTACCCGTGCCCATGATTTCCTGGTAAACTACGGATTGATGTATCACAGGCAAAAAGCCAATGGCTTGCAATACAATATCGGACTGACCTTTACCAACCAAACCGACCTGAGAACTTCTGATGACCGGTTGACATATAGCTATTCAACCGGTAGTTCAGGAACTGAATATCCACGTGACACCATTATTTCTGAATCTGGCGCTAAAGGAAGTATTACACTGCCTATGAGCGTGGGTGGGGGCTTTTCAATAGGGAAAGATAGCAAATGGATGATTGGCACTGACGTTACCTGGAAGCAATGGAGTAAATTCAGCTATTCAAGTGCTCCTGATTCCCTGCAGGATAATATACAGATTGCGGTAGGAGGTTTCTTTAATCCATCATTATCTACGGTATCAAATTATTGGCAACGCGTTACTTACAGAGGAGGTTTCAGATACTCTGACGGGTTCCTTGAACTTAAAAATCAAAGAATCAGTGAGTTTGGCATAACATTTGGTGTAGGACTACCATTACCACGTACTCTCTCTACCATTAACCTTGCGGTTGAAGTTGGAGCCAGAGGAACAAAGAAAGTAGGACTAATTAGTGAAAATTTTGTTAAATTTACGTTAGGTCTTTCTATCTTTGAACGTTGGTTCATCATCAAGAAGTACGAATAGTGATATTGTAATACAAGTTAAAAACAACAAACACAATGAAAAGAGGCATAAAATCAATCCTGGCTTTAGCATTTGTAAGCCTGATGCCATTAAGTATGGTTTTTGGCCAAAATGAAGAGGATCAGGAAACCTCATCAGGGAAAGGGCCCAGATACGGTACAGACTCCGTTAACTGCGTTATGCATTTATCTTTGTATCGTGAATTCTATAAACAAAAGAATTTCAAAGATGCGGTCCCTCATTGGCGTTGGGTTTTTAACAATTGCCCTATTGCTACCCAAAATATGTATATTGATGGCGCCAAACTGGTTTCAGCTAAAATTGATGAACTCTCTGATACAGCTTTACGCAGTAAGTATATTGATACCCTCATGATGGTGTATGATCAGCGCATTAAAAGCTTTGATCGTGAAGCCTATGTGCTGGGTCGTAAAGGAATAGATATGGTCGGCTATCGTCCTGAAAGAATTGAACAGAATTACCTGGTACTGAAAAAATCAGTCGATATGGCTGGCGACAAATCAGAAGCAGTAGTGCTGGCTTATTATTTCCAGTCGGTCATTGGAATGGTGCAACATCAAAAACTTGATAAATTAGCCATTGTTGAGGCTTATGAACAAGTTAGCAATATTATTACTTTCAATCTGAACAAGCATAAGGAAAATCCTAAAGCTCATGGTAACTGGATGAGTATTAGCAGTAATATTGAAGCTGCTTTTGAACCTTATGCATCATGCGAGGATTTAATAAGCACTTTTTCAAAGAAGTATGCTGAAACTCCTAATGATATAGATCTGTTGACCAAAATTACCACTTTGCTTGATAAAAAGAACTGTGTGAATTCTGACCTGTTCTTCTCTGCCACTGAAAGTTTACATAAACTGCAACCAAACGGCAATTCAGCTTATTTGATGGGTACACTTGCCAGGGATAGAAAACAATTAAGTAAAGCGGCTGATTATCTGAACCAGGCTGTAGCATTATCAGAAAGCAATGATGATAAGATCAAAGCCTTAAATATGCTTGCTTCCGTTAACTATGAACAACATAATTTTTCACAGGCAAGGTCGAATGCTCAAAGGATACTGCAAATAAATCCAAATTACGGGAAAGCTTATATATTTATTGGTGATCTTTATGCTTCAAGCTCTTCCATGTGCAATGCAGATGATTTAGGAGGTAAAACCGTATTCTGGGCTGCCATTGATATGTACTACAAGGCTAAAAGCGTTGATGGTTCTGTTGCTGATGAAGCAAATAACAAAATCAACCAGTACTCCAGGTATTTCCCTGCTTCAACTGACTTGTTCTTCCGCGATATGGTGGAAGGCACAGCTTATACTGTTGGTTGCTGGATTAACGAATCAACTATTATCAGAGGTATTAAATAGTGAAACCCTTTACCATAAAATTTTATCGTATCAATACTGTTGCGGTCATTGTTTTGGCCGCAACTCTTTTTAGTTGTAAGAACGACATTGAAGAGGTACAAAGGGTCAATAAAAATGACACTATCCCCAGTATGTACACCAGGAATGTTTCAATTGCCGAGAGTGAAAGCGGCCATTTGAAATATATACTTACCGCTCCTGTATTATATCGCTATGAAACAAAAAATGGCGCTACTATTAAATTCCCTGATGGTTTCAAAGTAGTATTCTTTGATTCACTGCATCCTGAAAAGATCAGAACAGAAATTACTGCCAACTACGGTATTAATAAGGAAAGTGAAAGAATCATGGAGGCAAAGTCAAATGTGGTGGTGACAAACCATTTGAAAGGAGAGCAACTCAACACCGAGCACCTGGTTTGGAATCAGAATACAAAAAAGATCTATTCAGATATATTTGTAAAAATTACTACCCCCGACAAGATATTGTATGGTGATGGTATGGAATCAGATGAGAACTTTTACCGTTGGATTATCCGCAAACCAAGGGGTGAAATGTATGTTAAAGATAGTCAATAGGTAAAACATTGATTAACTTTGCAATCACAA
>JBAXYX010000196.1:0-4448 GCA_041670625.1 Lentimicrobiaceae bacterium
ATAAACTATACTAACCTGATAACGAATATCGTTTCATCATAAATGGAACTTGGTTTTGACCGGGCATCATGATTATTCCTAACTTTGCTCTCTTATTCATTATACTATGTCACCGGGTATAGGTAAACTGTTACAACAAATAAATTCTCCTGAAGATTTACGTAAGCTTAGCGAAGAGCAACTTCCCACTCTCTGTGAGGAAATAAGGCAGTTTATTATTGAAGTTATTTCATCAAATCCAGGTCATCTGGGCGCCAGCTTGGGTGCTGTTGAACTGGCTGTAGCTATTCATTATGTTTTCAATACACCTGATGATAAGCTCATCTGGGATGTCGGGCATCAGGCATATGCTCATAAAATCCTTACTGGCAGGCGCGATCTTTTTTATTCTAACCGTACATTGGGGGGCCTGAGTGGTTTCCCTAAAATGAGTGAAAGTGAGTATGATGCTTTTGGAGTAGGGCATTCTTCAACTTCTATCTCTGCCGCGCTGGGAATGGCTATGGCTTCAAAGCTTAATCACAATTATACACGTCAACATATTGCTGTTATTGGGGATGGCGCTCTGACCGGTGGTATGGCTATGGAAGCTCTTAATAATGCAGGCGTTTCAAATACAAACCTTTTAGTGATTCTGAATGATAACGGAATTTCAATCGATAAAAGCGTGGGTGCTTTACGTGAGTATTTTATCGATATCGTTACATCACCAACCTATAAAAAGTTCAAAGATAAGATTTGGTATCTCATGGGTGGTAATACACGTTATGGCGCTAACTCAAGATCAGTGGTAAAGCAACTGACTAAAGCTGTAAAGTCAACTATTCTTGAGAATTGTAATCTTTTTGAGGCTTTTAATTTCAGATACCTGGGTCCTGTTGATGGTCATGATGTAATTAAATTGGTTAAACTGTTGTTTGACCTACGCAATGTCCCAGGACCGAAATTACTCCATGTAATCACCGTTAAAGGAAAAGGTTTCGAGAAGGCTGAACAGGAGCAAATACTGTTTCACTCTCCGGGTAAGTTTAATAAAAAGACCGGTGAAATCATAAAAAATACTCAAACCGGACTTCCACCCAAGTACCAGGAAGTATTTGGCAAGACCATAGTTGAACTTGCTCATAAAAACCCCCATATCGTAGGCATTACACCTGCGATGCCGACAGGATGCTCTCTCAATCTGATGATGGAGGAGATGCCTGACCGAGCATTTGATGTTGGCATTGCCGAACAACATGCTGTTACTTTTGCTGCAGGAATGGCTGCCGATGGGTTTCAACCCTTCTGTAACATTTATTCTTCTTTTATGCAAAGGGCGTATGACCAGGTTATTCATGATGTAGCTATACAGAATCTGCCGGTTATACTCTGTCTTGACAGGGCCGGGCTTGTTGGTGAAGATGGACCAACCCATCATGGAGCTTACGACCTTGCTTACCTGAATGCCATTCCCGGATTAACCATCTCAGCTCCAATGAACGGTTGTGAGTTGCGTAACCTTATGTACACCGCTCAACTCCCCGGGAAAGGTCCTTTTGTAATACGTTACCCACGGGGTACAAGTGCTGAAGCCAATTGGCAAAAGCCTTTCAAGGAAATTGAAGTTGGCAAAGGCAGGATGATCTGCAATGGGAAGGATATTGCTATACTAAGTTTAGGACATCCGGGTAACTTTGTGATAGAAGCAATAAACATACTTAATCAGCAGGGCATCTTCCCGGCTCATTATGATATGCGTTTCCTGAAACCTATTGATGAGCAATTACTACATGAAGTTTTTCGTAACTTTAAGAGCATTATCACTGTTGAGGATGGCACGATTAAAGGTGGTTTTGGCAGTGCAGTCCTTGAGTTTATGTCTATTCATAATTACTGTATCCCGGTTACAATGCTTGGTATTCCTGACGAATACATTTCGCAAGGAAAGCCTGATCAGTTGTATGAAATATGCGGGTTAGATACAAACGGAATCATTGATGCCGTCAAAAAACGTGCAGCTTTGATAAGGTAGCCTAATAAGCTGATGATCTTAGCATTTAAATATGTTTAAGCAATTTAGCATCGAATTTACCGTTTAATAATTGAAATGAATTTATACTGATGCCACAGGCCAAAAATAAAATCATCAGAAGACTATTAGTCCTTCTTTTGATCTTTTCACTGATTACAACAACCTCAATTCTGCTCATAAACTTCTTTAAAGGTGATAAAATTAAACAACTTCTGGTTACTGAATTAAATAAGCATCTGACAGTTGAAGTGTCAGTAGATAAAATTGATATCAGTTTCTTAAAATCTTTTCCTTATGCTTCATTAGACCTGACAAATATTGCTATGAAGCCACCTGCTGAGTTCCCTGAAGCACCAGGATTACTTCATGCACAAAAATTATCACTCCATTTTAATCTGATTAATATTCTTACCGGTAAATATATTATTCGCAGTGTTGAAATTTCCAATGCTTCATTGTCTATTTGGGAAGGTGATAATGGTAAAAGTAATTTTAATATTTGGAAGAATGTGGCAGGAGGATCATCAAAAGATGTTGATTTTGATGTTAAACGATTAACGCTTACTGATTCGAAAGTATATTACCGTAATCTGATCAGGAATGACGATATTGCCCTTAGTATATATAGTTTACGTTTAAAGGGAGCGATACAAAAGAAACAATTCCTGCTTAAGGTTAATGGCAATTGTTATACTGACCGTATGTTGTTACAGGGTACTTCAATCATTCCGGCAAGAGAAGCAATAATCAGTTCAAAAGTAGATATTGATATTAATAAACAGCTCCTTGACTTTGGTCAATCTACGTTAGTTTTTGCTGACATCCCGATACAATTCAAAGGTGAATACAACTTTAGCAAGAACCCATCAATTGATTTTGCAGTATCATCACAAAAGTTAGATATTAATAAGCTGTTGTTGCTGTTACCATCCTCTGTTACTAAACCTCTAAATGATTATAAGCCATCAGGGAAACTTGAAATTAACGGTTTTGTAAAAGGGGATATTAATTCATTCTCATCCCTCAGAATAGTAAGCACTTTTAACTTGACTAATGGCAAGCTGGTATATGAGGAAAAAGGAATCACTTTAAATGAATTATTGGCTAAAGGCACTTTTAATTATAGTGGTAAGAAAAATTCAGAAGTAATAAACATCCATAGTTTCAGTGGTAAAATAAAGAATGGAAAATTTAATGGAAGCACCGTTATCCATTCATTTAGTAATCCGAAGGTAAATCTAATCCTTAATGCAAATGCTGACTTGCAAGATGTAGCTTCTTTGATCAAAAGGAATGATCTTCTAAACATAAAAGGGAAGATCATCGCCAACATTAAATACAACGGTTACCCTGGGTCGCAAACACGTATTGACCAGCAAACCTCAGGGCAGGTCACCCTTATTGATACTTACTTTGATTATTATGGGAAGCCAATCAGGGATATGAATGTTACGATTGAATTACATGATAATAAAGTATATTTTGACGGATTAACATGCAGTATCGGAGAATCAGACATTAAGGCCAACGGATATATAGATAATCTGATAAGTCATATTTTAAATCCTGAGCAAGACCTTCATGCATCATTAAATCTATTTTCCAATAAACTCATCCTTGAAGATATCCTGGCTTTGGCTATTACGAAAGAAAACAACCAGAAATCAGAGAGTATTTTCCCTCCTCATATATCATTTGATGCAGTGCTCAGCGTTAATGCGCTTACATATAAAAAGCTAAACACTCAGGCCATATCAGGGCACTTCAACCTGAATGACGATGTCCTGAGAGGAAAAGACATTAACATAAAAGCATTAGGAGGTAATATTTCCGCTAATGGTCTGATTAATGGTAGATACAAAACTAAAGCACAGATCATTACTAAAGCTAAATTCAATAATGTTAACATCAAGCGTCTTTTTTATGAGTTCAATGAGTTTGGCCAAACTGGGCTTTTAAGCAAAAATTTACAAGGCAAAGCAAATGCCACTGTCGATTTCGCTACTTCATTGAATAGTGATTTAACGGTCAATCAGGAAACTATTGAAGCAATCGCTGACTTGGAGATACAAAACGGTGAACTTAATGATTTCCAACCACTACAGGCTTTATCAAAATTCCTCGATGCAGATGGATTGCGTAATGTTAAGTTTGAAACGCTGAAAAATCATATTGAGGTTTCCAGGAAGACTGTATTAATCCCTCAAATGGAGATTAAGTCCTCTGCCTTGAACTTGGTCGGATACGGAACCCATACTTTTGGTAATGACATTGAGTATCATGTGAACATGCGCTTATCAGATTTGATAAAAACGAAAAAGAAAAATAATATTATACCCGAGAATGCAGTTGAAGATGACGGATTGGGTAAGCCCAGAATCTTTCTAAAAATCACAGGCCCTATAAACGATCCTCTAGTTCAATACGACACCAA
>JBAXYX010000197.1:0-4439 GCA_041670625.1 Lentimicrobiaceae bacterium
CTATTCTCCAATAAGTACAACTTACCAAGCTATTATTTCAAGCAGGAAATATAGATTTAGCTCGTAATGTTTACTGCTATTGCTCATTTACCCGGTTCTTATTGAAGTACTTTCAGCCGGTTTTTTGCTTTAATCTCAAAGTAAATCATTATTAACAGCAACAAGGTGATACAAATAATTGCACGATAGGAGTAAACCATAGCAAGCGTACCTTTTAAAGAGAATAGGGATACTATGGCGGCAAGCAACATGCCAATCCATCCTGTAAAGGATTCAGTATTCATCTTCAGGGTGACCATTCTCTGGAGTACCGGGAAGTAAGCGATCACTAAAATAGCCTGAATTAGTAAATTGGTAATAAAGTGGGCACCGGTAAAGAACCAAAATATTAAGATCATCATAACCAGGCCCAGGCAGGTCAGATCAAACCTGTTAAACCTGGAACTTTTATCACCATACAGCAGTATAGCAACTGTAACAGATACAGCCAGAAACAAATCAGTAGTATTTAAAATATTGTTGAGCACACTGTAATCGGCATCTTTAATGTAAGTGATTAAACTTGTTGCAATTGCCAGTAAAAAGAAGAGCCACATAGCCAATGCAGGTTTTATTCTTCCTTTCTTTATTAAATACACGAACCGTCCCGCTGTAACAATATTGATGATCGCTACAAGATACATGGAAACCGTTTCAAAAGGAAGTTGAAACATAAAATCAAAGTCCATGCTGTGCTATAATATCTTTTAAAGTCTTTTCAACAGAAGCCTCCAACTCACTTACCGTTCCTTCATTCTTAAAAAGGTAATCAGCAGCTTCCATGCACTTCCTGATATTTTGGTGATTCGGATCATCAGAGTCCATTTCCCGCTTTTCATTCATGATAAAGGTTTCAAAGCTGATGTGATCAGTCTCTGAATTTCGAATACTTATACGCTCATATCGCAACCTGGGCTGCGCATCAACAGCAAAAAGAAAGAAATTACCTTTTACACGTAATGAAGTCACCTCACCAGGGGTACGAATACTTTCAATTACACAATTAACGCCACTGGCAATAGCCTGCTCGTATAATTGATCAATAATAAATGACGGAGAGTTGTTGGCGCGTAAACTATTTGCTACCGTTACCATTGAATCACGGTTAAGAGGTAACCCTAGTTTTTCGATTTCCTCAGTTAAATAACCTCGCACCGAAAGGTGTTTAAAACCTTTGTGTTGGATCAAATACTCAACTATAGTCCCTTTACCGGCACCCAAGGTACCTGTGATTCCGATTATCAACATGTAACAACCTTTCTTGTTTCTGCAAAGGTAATTAAACAACGAGATTGTTTCTACGATTAGTGATCCCCATTTTTGTAAATAACCTGTTTGAACAGCCCGTTGCTTCCATAACCAAAAGGACGCACGAGTGTGCGTCCTTTAATTTACAAATTATATCATCAAAATAGGGTTTGTATCATCAATTGAAACACGTTCAGTATCCTTACTTCAATGCTTTCAGCGCTTCAGTAGCAGCATTGAGAGTAGGCTCAATAGAGATTTCCCTGCCAACAGCCTCTTTCATCCATACCTGTGGTACTAAACGGCCCTGAGTATACATACGTTCGAACTCGTTAGCAAGTGATTTACCTTTTACCTGTTGCTCAATCTGAAAATCAATCAGATGTCCCATGGGGTAGTTTGGAAGATAAAGCGGACTATCAATCATGTGGGAATAAACAGCAAGGATAGGTTCATCTTTGCCGCCAAGTATACCGGCATAGTATTTATTCCATACTTCCTTAGCTATAGAAATAACCGCTTCTTTTAACTGTGCAGGTGTAGCATTGGGATTCGCATACATCCATTTCCACACGTTCATGTCGACCAGTGAAACGCCCATGATTTCATAGGCACCCCAGAAGTTATCAAGTGCCAGCATATGCTCTTTGTTGGGATCAGCATTTTCCAGGCCCAACAGTTCAAGATCGCGCTTCTGAAACAGGAATGCAAATGCTTCCGTAAACGCGGTATTAGGCACACCTTTGAGCATATAATAATCAACATCATTGGTGGTAACAGTCTGTTCCACATTATGACCAAACTCATGAATGGCAATATTGTAACCCTTATAATCCATACCATTCGGACCAATGCGGGTGCGCAGGTGAGCATAATCATCACGCATTTCAGCGCCCCAGGCATGCCCGGCTCCCCTTGACGGGTCAACCTTAACCAAAGAACAAATATCATTTGCTTTCCTTGGATCCCATCCCAAACTTACAAGAATATTGGGCAAATTAGCTTTAAACATAGAAGTATTGGGATATTTGGCAGAAGTCATTGATGTCAACTTCTCTTCAGGTATACCTCCACGTGATTTAAAACCATTATACCAAATATCGAAAGGTTCCAGTTTACGACCAAGCTGCTTGCTGATATATGCAGCAACTTCTTTAACCTGAGGTGATGAAACGAACGCAGTAAATAGCTTTTCCACATCTGCCTGTGGCACTTCCATATCTTCCTCAAATGCTCTGTCAATGTATGTCGGGAAATTAGGGCTATACTTGTCAACGTCCTGCATAGCTTTAAAGTTATCTAACAGTACTTCATACCTCTTATCAGGTTCTCTGGCAAAAGTTGCCTCTTTACCTCCTTTAAATATCTTGTTATCGGAAGGATTCCAGGTGTATTCATTACTGTTGATGACCTGTTGCGGGATACTCTGGTCAATAATCCTCTTCATCACCTGGTAAATCATCTGTTGTTTTTCCAGTCCATTCTGTATATCGTAATTCGATTTCAATTCATCGCGCAGTCCCCAGTGGGTGATAAGCTTCATGTCGGCAGGGAACAACTGCTTACCTTTTTTATTCAGCAGATTACCCATATAAATATTGTAATCAGAAATATAAGCATCAGCTTCTGTAAGTTTTTGCGATAAGTTCTGGATCACACTGGCAGGTACACGTGAAGTAAAACGATCACCCATACGAGCAAAAGCCCATTGTTTGCGGGTCCATTTTGTACCCAGTTCTGTTTTCTCTATCAGGTTATAGAACGGGAAATTCAGAGCGGTCAGGAAAGCGACCTTATTATTATAAAAATCATCATCAAGATGTGCCGAAGCATCGTAGCTGCCGAACATCATATCAACAGGCTCTATTGCCGGGCCTTCTAACTGAAGAGGTTCCTTTAACAGAACATCCATTTGGTGGAAGTATCCTGCAAAAATCTCAAAATTACGCTCAAGCTTGGTATATAACTTTTCGAGCGAAGCATCATCGGCAATGAAATTATCCAAACAGAAAGCTTCAAATTCCTGTGTGGTACCATCCGTTTCACGCCATAAGCCGGCTGCCTGCTGAACACCCCGTTCCACTCTGAAACGTGCAGTTTCACCGTATTTGCTGATAAGTGCGGTTTTTACTTTATCCATGGTTACTTTGTCAATATTTACTTTCTCTTCGGTTGCATAACCTTTCATTGAGAACATGCTTCCCATAAAAAGGGTCAGCATAATCACTGTTAATAAACTGTGCCTATTCATGATCATGAGTTTTTGTATAATGCAAAGATAAGTAAATGTGGATAGTTATGAATTATGTGAGGTGAATTATGGATGCTCCATAAGTCAGGAGGCATGACTCATCACGCGTATGTCAGCATTGAGCAAAAAGCCCGGAATACTGATACCAAACAATTCCCGTTAATAACAGTTTTCAGGAATCATTATCAGCCTTAATTCTTTTAGATTACTTTTGTAACATAAACCTTATCAGATGTTCAGAGATGAGAGTGGGCAAAGGCCAACCCAGAAGATGTTTACGGAAGTACCCCCCAAGTATGATTTACTGAACCGGGTACTGACTCTTAATATGGATGAAGCATGGCGGAAAAAGGCCGTAGATGAATTATTGACAAACAAGCCCTCCAGGGTACTTGATTTATGCTGTGGCACAGCCGATTTAACTATGCACCTGGCCCAAAATGCTGAAAAGGATACAGAACTTTATGGGTTGGATTTCAGCACTACCATGCTTGAAAAGGCTCGTGTTAAAGTAGCTGTATTTGGTGAAAACCGTGTTCAACTGATACAGGGCGATGCCGGCAATATGCCTTTTGAAAGCAATTACTTTGATGCCATAGGTATCTCTTTTGGTTTCCGAAACCTCACCTACCGTAATCCTGATGCACAATTGCACCTCAGTGAAATACTCAGAGTGCTTAAGCCGGGTGGCCGATTTGTGATCGTTGAAACCAGTCAGCCTAAAAGTCCATTCATAAGGTTCTTCTACCACTTATATCACAACCTCATTACCGGGCCTTTAGGTGGTTTAATATCAGGCAACTTCCCGGCCTATCATTACCTGGCTTATTCAGCAAACCATTACTATTCACTTACTGAATTGTCAACACTGCTTAAAAACGCCGGTTTCACCAAAACCACA
>JBAXYX010000198.1:0-4380 GCA_041670625.1 Lentimicrobiaceae bacterium
ACCTTGCCCATTGTGCTTTAGTACCTTACTCATTGTGTTTCAATACCTTGCCCATTGTGCAACTTTACATCACCCCTCTCCTTCTGCATTTGTCGTAAAAATAACGCAGGGAATTACCCTCTGTGCAATGGTATGTTACCTCACTACTTCCGCTTCTGTCAAATCAATATCGTAGGGCCTTACTCCAGAAATTGCGGTACCTTGCCCATTGTGCTTTAACACCATACTTATTGTGTTGCAATACCTTGCCCATTGTGCTATAGAACCTTGCTCATTGTGCTTTAGTACCTTGGACATTGCGCTTCAGTACCTTGCTCATTGCGCTGTATTACTTCACCTCTCTGCTTCCTCGTTTTTCAAACAAATAAAGCAGGGCTTTGCCCTGCTTTATTTGTTTTCTGTTTGTATGAATCAATTCAATTTAAATTCACCTTTCAATTGATCAACCCATCTGGTAATACGTTCCTCTGTCAATTCAGGTTGACTATCTTCATCAATTGCCAAACCAACAAAGCGACCATCCATTTCAGCAGTAGAGTAAAAGAACGAATAACCTTTTGTTGGCCAAAAGCCTACTACATTCTCTTTATTAGGGAGCCTGCAAAAAACAGTACCCATACCATCAACAAAACTCTCGGGATAATCAATCTGATCACCTAATCCGAATAGCGCTATCTTCTTATCACTGATGTTTGCTTCAGCTAAAACATCAATAAACCGTTCCCAATCCTGGTGCATTTCACCAATGCCCCATGCAGAAGTACCAAGGATTAAATAAGCATATTTTTCAAGATCCTCTCGGGAAGCTTCATTCACATTATGCATATCAACAAGCTTATCTCCGAATTGGTCACTAATTATCTGTGCTGTTTTATATGTGCTTCCTTGAGGACTTCCACCGTAAAAAATTCCAATTTTAGCCATTTTATAGTTCCAGGTTATGATAAGTTAAATTTAAATGAGGCTGCAAATATAAACGCAATCAACCAAACAATACAAATATTTATTTGTTTATTTCATCCTTCTGATCTACTGCATTTTAAGCCAGGCCCATTTGCATGAAATCAATCTCTATTAACCACTAAGATTACTTATAGTTCAATAACCAAGCCCCACATTATAAACAATTATTTAAACCGAATTATTCATCAGGCCAATAAACCTTTTTATAACTTTGCACGGTTTTAGATTGTTGAAGTTTAGGTAATGAAATTTGCATTCTAATAACTAAAAAGCCATGAAAACACTGCTATTAAGTATTTGCTTTATTATTATGAGTGGCATTATTTCAGCACAGGAGTCGGATAAAATAGTAAAGGATACCTTAACCGGCAACGATATCATCGTAGGAGAAATATCAAGGGCAGGACTGATTAATATTGGCAGTTGGTTTAATCACGAATATTCAATCTATGTTCCGGATTCAGTTGTTATTACCAAGCTTGCTGCACTGAAAGAAAACCTGCCCTCCATATTTGTAGTTCTGGGGACATGGTGTGGAGATAGTAAAGAGCATGTGCCACACTTTTTGAAAGTTGCTGATTTAATTGGATATCCGGCAAATAAAATATTTATGGTTGCTGTTGATCGTGATAAAAAAGCAGGAGATTTCTGTTTAGCTGATTTTGATATTCAATTAGTACCTACATTTATACTTACGTCTCATGGAAAAGAAATTGGCCGTATCATTGAAACACCAACCACTACCATTGAGCAGGATATTCTGAATATTATTACAGGCCAGAGTCCATCAAACTTGAAATAGCTATTAAAATGGATGTATTTGAAAAGATAAAAGACATTAGTGCTTTCGCAGCACAAGCACGTGAACAAGGCTTGACTATTGGGTTTGTTCCTACTATGGGAGCTCTGCATGAAGGTCATCTGTCACTTGTTAAAAAAGCTATTGCTGAAAATGATATAGTAATAGCGAGCATTTTTGTTAATCCCATACAATTCAACAACCCTGAAGATCTTGCCAAATACCCCAGGGTAATTGACAAGGACCTCGCACTGCTGCAAAAAGAAGGTGTTCATGCAGTATTCACCCCTTCGGTTGAAGAGATGTACCCTGAAACTGTTTCTGATGCTTATAATTTAGGTTCATTAAGCAGTGTAATGGAAGGCAAGTTCAGACCCGGCCACTTTAATGGAGTTGCCGTAGTTGTTCATAAATTCTTTCTGATTATTCAACCTCACAAAGCCTACTTTGGAGAGAAAGACTATCAACAACTACTCATAATCAAAGCGATGGTCAGAAATTATAATATACCTGTTGAAATAGTTGGATGTCCTATCAACAGAGAGGCTGACGGATTAGCACGCAGTTCAAGAAATAGCAGGTTAAGTCCTCAAATGAAAGAAGCTGCTCCATTTATACATCAACAACTTGTTGAAGCGAGCAAATTAGCAAAGGAGCTCACTGCCGAGAAATTAGCAATCTATGTTATATCGGCCTTTGAAAAACATCCTTTACTTAAACTGGAATATTTTGCCATTGCCGACGGGGACACTCTTGAACTGATAAAAGGGAAAATAACAGAAAACTCTTATGGCTTTATCGCTGTTTATGCAGGAGATATTCGCCTTATTGATAACATTCGACTAATTTAGTATTTTTGTAAGTATATGATATTAGAAATCTTAAAATCGAAAATACACAGGGCTGTCATTACTGAAGCTAATCTTCATTATATTGGAAGTATTGGTATTGATGAAGACTTGATGGATGCCGCTAATCTCACTGAATTTGAGAAAGTACAGGTACTCAACATCAACAATGGTGAAAGGCTTGAAACCTATGTTATTAAAGGAGAAAGAGGCTCAGGTATGATATCCCTAAACGGTGCTGCAGCCCGCAAAGCTGTTGCCGGGGATTTAATTATCATTGCCGCTTTTGCTCAAATGACACCCGAAGAAGCCAAACAACATGTTCCTGCAGTAGTTTTCCCTGATCAACATAACAAAATAGTTAAACAAGTTTGAAAAAAAAACTTCTTGCTGTCCTTCGATTTAGTTTCTTCCTCGGAATAGGCGTATTCTTTATATGGCTTTTTCTGAGAAATCTGACAACTGATCAGAAGCAGGAAATTGTCAAAGCTTTCAAAATCGCCAACTATTGGTGGATAGCAATTGCAATTGTACTTGGGCTTTTAAGCCACTGGGTGCGTGCAATGCGATGGCGGACACTCATAGAACCAATGGGTTATAGTCCTGGTAAAGGGAATATTTACATGGCCGTATTAGTTGGTTACCTGGCCAATCTTGCATTACCCCGTTTAGGTGAAGTAACTCGCTGTGGTATACTCACCCAATATGAAAAAATACCCTTCAACAAATCGTTCGGAACGGTAGTTACGGAAAGGATTATTGATTTTTTAACCTTTATTTTATTGCTATTTTTCTTGATCTTAACACAATCAGGAAAAATCAACTATTATGTTCAGCAGAAAATATATGAACCGCTGCAGGCCAAATTCAATCTCGAACTTTCATACCAAAGCAGCCTGTTATGGGTAATGATATTGGGGATTGCAATTGTAGTCGTTTTATTCCTTGTATTTCACAAGCGTTATCAAACATCAAAGATTTATTTAAAGTTTAAAAGTCTACTATCAGGTTTTGTAACGGGCCTCAGTTCATTAACCAAAATAAAAAAGCCTGTTAAGTTCCTTATCTACACTTTTTTGTTGTGGACTTTTTATCTGTTAATGGCCTATGTTGTGTTTTTCAGTCTTCCTGAAACTGCATCACTTAAATTAGATGCCGGGTTAGCAGTACTGGTATTGGGGTCTATAGGTATTATGATAGTTCAGGGTGGTATTGGCATTTACCCGGCCATAGTGGCTGAAACTTTATTTCTTTATTCTATCCCCTCAACCACAGGTTACGCTATGGGTTGGCTTATATGGGCAAGCCAGAATGTTATGATTCTTGTTGCTGGACTTTTTTCCTTACTTTTGCTAAATGTCCTTAATAATAAAGGAAATGATGACATTGCAACGAATGCAGCAAAAAATACTGAACAATCAGACGCTCGTGAAGGCGTTAGAGAATTGGAAAGATCAGAAAAGTAAAATTGTTTTTACGAATGGTTGCTTTGATCTGATTCACAGAGGGCATATTGATTACCTTTCTAAAGCCGCTGATTTAGGTGATGTTTTAATTATTGGGGTAAATACCGATGAATCTGTAGTAAAGTTAAAAGGGAAAAATCGACCTATAATTGATGAATATTCCCGGGCGCTGGTACTTGCCTCCATGTCATTTGTAACAGCCGTAGTGCTTTTTAATGAAGACACTCCGTATGAACTCATCAGCATGATACAGCCTGATGTGTTAGTTAAAGGCGCTGATTATAAAGTTGAAGAAATTGTTGGC
>JBAXYX010000199.1:0-4351 GCA_041670625.1 Lentimicrobiaceae bacterium
AGCTTTGAATATTGCTCAGGCGGGTATATCTTGCTTGAGTAGGTTGTCTGTCAATCAACCAAACGTGGAAACGGTTTAACCGTTATCTACATGCCTGCCATTTTAATGGCGGGTAATTGACACCTGATTTACAACTATCATAATTTTGTCCGCATTTCCCGCAGATTGTCGGCATTATATAGCCTTCTTTATTTTGACAGTAACATAACTATCGTCTGGATATGTTCGCTGTCCTCCGCTTCCAGTTCCACCGCCTGCCCCATAATAACTTCCAAAGAATCCAGAAGAGAAGTAACTCGAAAAATAATTATCTGAGCCGCCTGGGAAATCCACAACGAATTCCCCAAAAAATAAACCCGGTGTGGCGGTATCAGTATCAGCGAGTGGGACAGAAACTACACCGCTTGCACTTCCGTCTCCGCAGTCTATTGTACGCCTGACAGTTCCGAGGTCATTTTTCATGTTAAAAAAAACAGTAGCCCCGGAAAGGTCAACGCCTGCCGAATTATCAAGGAGGGTTGCACTAAGGCTGTCTTCGTCACCCTGTCCAACGCTGAAAGATACCGGGGCAACTGCCCGAATAATATTAATCACCGTCCAGGGTTGTTATTGTTCTCCTTGAAGGACTCAAAGAAGCAACAACTCTCTGAGTCTCCCCATCAAGACCGGTAAACGTGCTTGTTCCAGTATCTCTCGTTTCATTTCCAAAGAGTACCGCAGCTATCATCCGTTCTATTTCTATTCGAGTATATGTGCCCTCTATAACTTCATTGCTGAAATCAGGAGCAGAAAGTACCTCTACTTCGATAGCAGTAGGTATTATGCTAATGCCGGAATCATCAGATCCTGAGATGTTAAGCCATGCTGTACCATATCGAGTAATGTTCTCAGATGGGATATTGATTTTCCACATTCCGGCGGTAGAATTCCATGTAATTTCAGGTACAAGAGACTCGTCTTCTGTTTTGTATTCTGAAAATACCACTATTATATTATCAATAATAGTAGAGAGGGAATAGCCCTCTGAAGCTCCTAAAAGTATCCCCTGTGCCCCTGTTGTATTATTGATGCTGCCTAACCGAGTCATTATATATTGATCAGTCCCGTCTTTGTATATTTTTTGAGTCATGTTCAGAATCTCCCAAAGAGGTAGCTGAAAACCCAGTTAAACCACGCGACGGGATCAGAGGCGAATGCAGGAGCCGAAACTGTGATATAATCAGGCTTCACAGTTGAGACATTTCCTTCTGATGTGTGTACTGTGAGATTCACGGAATAATCTCCTGTCTGCCCGTATGTGTGCGCTGGATTCTGTTTTGTGGAGTCTATTATTCCGTCATTTTCAAAATCCCAATAATAGGCATCTATTCCGTCTGACGAAGTTGTGAACTGAGTTGTGAGGGGGTATGCCCCTGATGTCAGAGAGGCATTGAAATCATGGCATTCTATTGAGAATGTATGTTCTGAAAATCCATCATCATAGACCCATTCTATATACCCCGTTTCGTTGCTGGTCACAGTCTCATAGTTTATATCATCACGTTTTATCTGGATGTCAGTGTTTGCAGGGAAATCGCCTATTGTATGTGTTACGCTCTGCTGTGTTTCAGACGAGAGAGTCCAAACTTTTTCTGTGGTTGACCACGTTGAAACGGTTACGTTTACCGAATCGGTTTCCGATACAAATAACGCATTAACTACATCAGACGCATAAAATGTATCACTTGTTAATAGTGACGATTTGCCGTCTACCGTGATTGATACAGTTTCTCCAATTATCGCTTTGTTTTCAGGGGGATATTTAAACCGTATCATGTTATATTCATTGTCTATGCGGAATGCTGGAATAATCGAATTAAATATAGACACCCCATCTATGCGTACCGTGTTTTGCGTCAACGGTAATCCGTCATGTGTCAAATATGGAGAAAATTCAAACGTTGACGAGCTACCATATCCGTTCATATACCACGCAGTGCGTCCAGTTCCTAAATGTCCAGTTCCGGCATAATACGTATAATCCGAATCTGATAACACTGTCAACATTTCTTCAAATTCAGCAAATTCTATTGTTTCAAGATCATACCAACCGAAACCATACCACTGTGCACCGTTATTATGTAAATCGAACATTCCATCAAATGGAGAAGTTTCACGGAAAAATGAATCAATTGCAATTGTTTCTGGCTGTGTGGCATCATTCCATTCACGGTTTAAATCAACGCCATTCGCGTTCAATCTGCTATTCCCAAGTGCAACCCCGTCTGGATTCTGACACGGAATAATATACCAATCCCCCTTATCGAGAGCGTCTTGTGAATTTAATATAGATGTCACAATACCTTCCATTACATACATACCAGTCGATTCGTGTGCAGCGTGCACGCCTGACCCGACCAGAAATTTCTTTTTTACTGGATATGGTGAATTCGAATTCGTGATATGATACAATTTAATGTCACGATTTTGAACAGATTTTCCAATTATTGAAATATCGACATTTTCATTATTTTCTATTGACGATTCGAAATCTTCCAAATCATTCAACGAGTATGGGATATGAGATGCTACCGTAATCGGATCAAGCGTGTTGATTGAATCACTTAAATTAAACGAATACACCCCATCTCCCTCGTTTATTATTTCACGGTTTGTAAAGTAGTGCCATTCTCTATCATTATACAGACCCCGATCTTGCGTCCAAACCGGCTTCATATGAGCAGGATTAGAGGTAAATCCATATATTTTATTATTAAACACACCTATCACAGAAGGATTAATTTCATAACATACCCAACTATCAGATATTACGGTTTTCCATGTCCGAGCATCTAACCGATTTGATGCAACTGTATTAAATTTTTCATTATCAATGCCGAAATTATAACCATATTCAGCAATACTTCCGTTTGGAACTATCCAGCACGTTCTTACCTGCATTGTATTTAGCGGAACGTTTGTGCGGTTTTCGTTTGTTTGTATTGCAAAATTCAATTGTTTAGTATGATTCACATACGGTTCAGATCGCCCTATAGCAATCTGTGTGCACGAACCTGATCTATAATAACTATCAAAACTACTAGCAGCATCGAGATTCCATTGTATAAAAACTTGTGGTGACACACTTGGCGATGTACCGTCATACAACATTGTTCTACCGGATATTGGCGGATTTACAGTCCTATAATCTGACGGTGTTATCAATTCACTATCATTAAGTACTCTGGAAAAATTTGACGTAAACTGACTATAATGTTTATAATCCTCTGAGCTCGCTACTTCAATAAATAAATTGGTATCGTAAAAATCAAATGTTTCATTTACAACACCGTTTGCAGATTCAGACGCAATTGTCACTTTATTTTCATTTGAACTGACCAACGCAACATTAGCCGTCGACACAGTAGGATCAATTCTTGTCGTAGTTCCTACAGTTATGATCTTTCCTATGTAGTTGTCAGACGATATCGGAACATATGTATAGGACCCATCTGCATTGGTATAATAATCAATAACACCAGTTGATTTATTCACCCAAGCGTTGTAATTACTAGCAGATATCTTATAGTACCCATCGTCAGATACAACCGACACCGCCGAAGCTGGCATTACGAAGCAAAGCAGTAGCGCAATTCCTATGAAAATGCTTATTCTTTTTACCATTTACCCCACTCCTTAAAGCTTTTTTATTATAATGTAATTTCCTCTCATCTCTTGCACTAATTTAGTACCGTTGCTGATCCCCATAACCCGAGCAAAGTCTTTATTAATTTTTAATAATGCAGCACTCGCAACCGAGCACATGAGCAGTATTCCCAATCGGGAAAGCAATAATATTTTATTAATCTCAAAATGTAACAATTTAAATTTCATCATATCGCCCCATATACTTTTAAGAATTGTGCAAGAGATCCATTGGAAAACACATCAAAAACTTTTGGAATATTAGAAAGTTCAAATTCACTGAAATAAGAATCAGGAAAGTAAGCAGTATCAAAGTAAGCAGTATCAAAATAATCGTGATTGTAAGCGGCATCTATCAAATTTGAGTACGTTATTTGCCCGTAGTAGATCAGCCCATTTCCAGGGTATAAAATAAGTTGAGTTATAATTCCTTCTGAGTCTACTGTGAATGATAATTGTGATGGTTTGTAAGTAAACAGATAAAAGTCCACATCTCTTCCGGCGGGATCGTAAAGAGCTATCCAAGGAGTAATTAGATTTTTGATGCCCAATTCTGTTTCAAAATCATTTGTAAATGTATATGTTCCAGCTTCAGGAAGTGCCCGCCCTTCGGTGAGTGTAAATTCATTATATTTTGGAAGTAAATAAGGGTGTCCTGTAGGGAGTA
>JBAXYX010000200.1:0-4321 GCA_041670625.1 Lentimicrobiaceae bacterium
ACCGGCTCTTCCCATTGAGGTTTCACAGCTATCTTTTGAGCACCGGCAATTAAGGGGAGCATTCCAATACAGGCGAATAATAAGAGGATCCGAAATGTTTTCATGTTTAGTCTGTGAGTCATATTGCAAATTTAACGGGCAAACTTAATTTAAATTGCCATCATGAATAAAAATTAGCCATATCACCTTGAAATGATAATTTTTACAGGTTTTTGTGCCGAAAGTCCTTCAGGAGTTACAATCCTCAGGTTCCCTATATAGAAACCCGAAGGCAAAAGAGCACCCCCTGAAGTCATGCCATCCCACCGAAACATCGTAGTGCGATATCCTTCAGCAAGTACACGTTTGTTAAGGACAGCCACTCGTACCCCCGCTAAGTTAAAAACCGAAAGTTCAGCATCGAGTTCCTTTCCAGCCTGGTTATGGTTTATGGCAATATCTACCTGGTATGTCATAGGGTTAGGCCATGCTTCGATTTCACTGAGTATCAACTGTTGATCAGGAACTACCGCGAACCGTGTGACAGCTTCAGAGGAGTTATTGTTCACATCCCATATTTTAAAACGCAGTGTATGCATGCCTGTGGGTAGTTTGGTCATGGGGAAAGTGACTGTACCCGATTTAAAGGTATTCAGGTCAGCCCGGTAATATTCATTCAGGATATACGGGTGTTGGGTATCGTCATCAAGAATGGCCATAATGTCATGACCAATGCTGTTGCCCAGGGTATTGATGCCGCTTGAATCAGTAACATAAGCCAGCAGTACAGGGTTCTCATCAGTAAAATCACCCGGTTTAAAGTTCAGGTCGTTCATATACAGAGCGACTTCAGGGCCTTCATGATCGGCAATGGTTTCATCGGAAATACCCCCGACGACTAGTTCCTGATAATTGCCTGAGGCATCAGTGACCCCGTCAGTGGCGTAATAGCTGATTTTACCGTACCCAAAATTATAAGCGATATCGAGTGGTACAATAAAGCTGAATCTGAATTTGCCGTTTACCACCTCTACCCTGCCCTTATATATAATGTTATTGCGCAGATTAAAAGTCATGGGGGTATTACCGTCACTTCCCAAAGTACTGAACGTAGTTTCCTTGTCATAGACGGTAGCGAACAAGGTACCATTGAAATTGGGAACCGGCAGGTTATCCCTGTCAGTGATTACTCCGCTAATGACCACCATTTGAAGTGCCCGCAAGGTATCAGGGCTATCGCTCACCGGTTTGCGGTTAATAGAATCCGTAACCACACAGAGTGCCGGGTAAGCCATGGTCATGGCAGGATTACCGAGCAGAACAAACTTCTTGTTATTGTCATCGGGAGCACTCTGGTTTTTGGCAAGCCTGATAATATCACCGAGGCGGGGCATCGTGCCATTCTGAGGTACCAGGGCAATGTTATAGAAATTACCTGCCAGGAGAAAGTTGGGGGTTCCATAGGTTGGCCTTGACGTACTGAATAATGCGATGCCTCCCCCCTTAGGGTTCAGGAATACATACTCACCGGCCGACACCCTGGTGGGGTCATCATAACGGCTAAACTCACAGGTAGCGGTCATAAAAACAGGAAGCCGGTTGTAGTTAGTCCAGCTATTAATATCAGGTACTGATAGTATTTCCTCTTCCGTCCAGCCTGTTTCACCACCATGACCGGTGTAATTGACTATAAGAGCTCCTTTACCGACCCGTTGATTGATGGCGGCATTAGCTTCGGGCGAACGCTGTCCGCCGGGAGTGCTAATCTGCGGATAGGCATCGAGGAAAATTTTATCTACATTATAATTAGAGTAGGTAGTATCAATCATGGTGGCAATCTGATCAGCCTGGTCCATGTGAACATTTCCATTATTATCATCGGCTACAAATGCGATCACATTACGCCAGTCGCCATGTACCTGTTGAGCGTCGATAGCATAATGAATGATCTTATCCACAGCCTGCTCTGCTTCCTCCACTGTGACTACCGGCAAACGCCCAATACCTATATCCACCATATCAGATGAATTACCCCCCTCCCCATCGTCAATAGAGACAAAAAAGTCATCCGTAGCATACGAGTAAACGGGATTTAAGGATTCAGGCGTCTCATAGGTCGGGATGATATTGGTATTATGGTCTACCCGATGTTTGTAATCATAAGAGGCATCGCCGAAAAGCAGCACATAGCGCGGCAGGTTTAACGGCTCAGCCTTGTGCCAGAGCATTTTCATGAAGTTACGGATAGCACTGATATCCGGAGCACCTGATGAAAACTCATTATACACAGCCTGAGGCTGTAACACCGTGACATTCAGTCCGTCGAATGAGGAATGGAAAGTGGCCAGTCTGACAGCCTGAGCGGTAAATTCGGGAGGTGCAATAATGACCATGGTTGGGGTGGACAAGCCGTGAAGATTTTGGTTTGCGACCAATCCGACCGGATCAGGCCGTAGATAATTACCGGCGAGTATATACTCATGCATGGTATCGGCTGCTGCTTTGAAGTGCAGGGTTCCTGATTGTTCGTTTCCCTTAATATAAGCCGGATTTAACGGGTTAGTCACATCCCACAGCAACTGTTGAGTGCCGGCCCCTTCAATTATATACTCCACCGGTTCAGTAAGGTCTGTAATCCTGAAGGATAACGGTTCACCGGAATAGGTCAATTTGGCTTTTGCATTGATTTCGATAAAATTCAGCCATCCCATATCTACCCCTGATGCTTTATTGTACCTGACCGTGAGGGATTGGAAATGTTCAGGGGCGATCACATTGAACCTGTTAGTGGCAATATGAGCGTAGTTTGTATTAAAATCAGTAGAAACCGCTGCAACAGGCAGGATAAAAGTGTTTCCAGCCATGGTAAGAGTGAAGTTGCTGCCGTAAATGGAACGAGCCACGGCACTGAAGCGTGTACTGATTTCAGAGCCCGGTTCCGTAACAAAGGCATCAAAGGAGTATTCACGTTCGCTGATGATATCAAACAAATCACCGTACCATGACCTGCCTGACTTGATAAGATTATACAGTTCAGGATGGTAAGTATCATAATGGTTATAATAATAAATTTGCCGTGAGGCATTCGCCGGTTGCTGTTTTTCACTGATTCGCAGGCCCGGGTGGTCGCCGGCAGTAATAAAATAATAGGAGTAATCGCTATAAAAGTCGGGCTGATACTCAAAGGTATTGAAGGCGGGATTATACTTCCAGGTATCAGGTCCGGTGCTGTAGAATAGCAGGTAATCGCCGGGATTAAAGATACCATCACCACCATCCACCACCATTATGGCATTTTCAGGGAGGTCATCATAAAGCGCAGCGCCGGCAATTTCAGGGACCATACCACCATATCCATGCACCCGGAGGTTGGCCGAAGGCACGCCCTGCACCGGAAGGCCCATTCCGCTAAGATCCTCATAAGTCAAGCGGTAAATACCCTTCGTTTTAACGCCCACGCGCGCCCACGTACCCGAAGCAATTTGTGAAACAGAAGCGTAACGATGCAGAACTGGCGATTTAAATGAGGCAGAAACCTTAGTTGAAATCATTATGGAGGAGTCAATCAGCGTTGAATACTGAACAGAGGTGTCGATCAGAATAGCAGGAATGGTCAAGAAGCCATAAGGAGTTAAAGCCTGAAACGAAGAAGAAGCCTGAACTGACAAAGGGATCGTGAGGTCAGACTGTTTGGGAAAACAGAAAGCCTTTTGAGTAAACAGCATTCCCGTCAAAAGAACAACACCTGTAAAAACAGCTAAATACCTTTTCAGGAAATATGAAATTACAAGGGAGCAAACCAGGTATTTATTCATCATAATCAGGCATTTAATGGTAATTTTAATAAATTTTATCAAATAAGGATTACATTTCCGGTTTTCAGAGATAAAATAAAAGAAAAAATCATCATCAGGTTACAAAGTGTATAAAAGTTTTATATCTTCGCTAAATAATAATAGTAATGAGCTTACCGGTTAATAAAAATAAACGGACAGCAAGTTGCTATATTGCCGGGTGTCAAATAAAAATACGGTTTTTTTAATCAGGCGTCTTGGAATATTGAAATTATTCGTAATATTGGCTGCCGAAAAAATCCAATCCAATTATGCACAAAAAGTTACTTTTTCTGTTTCTGATTCTTTCTGCCGGTGGGTTTTTGAAAGCGCAAGATCCATCCTTCTCACAATATTACGGGAATCCGTTATATTTGAATCCGGCCCTTACAGGAACCAAAATCTGTCCCCGACTCACTCTGAACTACCGTAACCAATGGCCGTCTATACCCGGCACATTTGTCAGTTATGCAGCTTCATATGACCAATATGTCACAAACGTATCCGGA
>JBAXYX010000201.1:0-4316 GCA_041670625.1 Lentimicrobiaceae bacterium
GGAAAACGGCCTGAAGAAGCATATTTTTCACGATATTCAACGGTAAGAGGCATAAAATCAACGTTCTCACCAGCTTCCTTTTTGGCTACCACAGTGGCCAGCAGCATGGTATCGCCCATACGTACTACTACCGACCCGTCAGCCTGTTTGGCTAAACGACCGGTTTCAATTGAGACGGTCCTTCCATCTCCAATGTCAAATGTTTTTACTATTCCTTGCATATTATAAATTGTAAATTGTAGAGGCAATTAAATAAATGATCAGGATGACCACTTTAGGGTTGCAAAGTTACGGTTTAAATATATCCGTATGATAAACTGAAAATATATTTGCACCCCTATTGATACAAAAAGAGGCAACCGTGTTTAATTGCCTCTTTTGTGAAAATTCTCGTGGAAGGATTACTTCCTGATATTGAGTTTCTTGATGATATCCCTATAACGCTGAATATCTTTTTTCTTAAGATATGCAAGTAAGCTCCTGCGTTTACCAACTAACATAACCAGCGCTCTTTCAGTAGCATGATCATTCTTTTGAAGTTTCAAATGCTCTGTTAAATGTTGAATCCTGTAGGTGAAAATTGCTACCTGACTTTCAGGAGATCCGGTATCAGTGGCATTCTTGCCATTGTCGGCAATTAAATTCTGTTTTACTTCAGAGGTTAGGTACATATCCTTTAAAATTTTTTGATTCTTTTCTAACGGGCTGCAAAAATAGAACTTTATTTCGAATTACACAAGTACCCGGTAAAATATTTTTATTGTTTTTTCAGCTGCAAAAATAGTGCTTTTTTACTTTCATTAAACACCCCATCTCACTTTATTCCTCTCCATTATTCCTATTTATGGTTGACATCAGTGCAACTGTATAATATATCCCTGCCATTGCATAGATGGCTTCCATACCATTGCGTTCATGAAATGTGAAGCGTTGAGTCAAAAAGAGAGGGAACTTACTCTTTTTATTTTACTCCAAAGGATAAATGTTCTTATTTTGCCTTATGAATCAATAAGGTTAAGTTGCAAAATAGAACCTGCAGCCCAAAAGAACAGACAATCGTTAGAGAATTAACATTTATAAATAATGCCACATGGAAGAATTGGTAATCCTTGTAGATCAGTATGATAACGAAACAGGCGTGATGGAGAAAATGCAGGCTCATAAAGAAGCAAAGCTTCACAGGGCTTTTTCTGTCTTTATTTTCAACTCCGGTGGTGAGCTGATGTTGCAACAACGTGCCCTGAATAAATATCATTCACCGGGTTTGTGGACCAACACCTGCTGCAGTCATCCTAAACCGGGCGAAACAACTGAAGGTGCAGCCCACAGACGAATGATGGAGGAAATGGGTTTTGATTGTGTTTTCACTGAAGCTTTTAATTTTATTTATGAGGCTCCTTTTACTAACGAACTTACTGAGCATGAATTAGATCATGTTTTTATAGGAATCTCTGATGATGTGCCTGTTATCAATCCTGAAGAAGTTGCCGCTTACCGGATGGCTGCTATCCGGACTATTAAAGATGAAATGGACAAAAACCCTGATATGTATACCGTGTGGTTCAAAATAGCATTCAACAGGGTTGAAGAATACGTTAAATAGTTATAACCCTGAAGAATCATTGGATCATTGATCTGAAATCATCACCTGTAGGATTTTGGAATACCCGTAGGTCAAACTCCTTTACAGATGCCAGTATATGATCAAAAATATCTGATTGAACATCCTCATACTTTTCCCATGATTTCACTTTACTGAAAATATATATTTCAAGTGGTATCCCTTCAGCTCCCGGTTGCAATTGCCTGACCAGGAAAGTCATATCCTTATTGATCACAGGCAGGTTATGCAGGTAGGCCATTAAATAAGCTCTGAAAATACCCAGATTGGTTTGTCTGCGCCTATTCACCATTACAGAATCTTTAATGTTATTCTGTTGGTTATAGAGCATTAGTTCCTGTTCTTTTTCATCAATATAACCCTTGATCAGCTTAATATTCCTCAACTTATCAATCATTTCGGGGGTACAGAAGCGTATGCTGTGCTGGTCAATATTGATGGAGCGTTTGATTCGTCTACCACCTGATTCCTCCATTCCACGCCAGTTAACAAAGCTTTCAGCTACAAGTGAATAAGTTGGAATCATGGTTATGCTCTTGTCCCAATTCTGTACTTTCACAGTCGTAAGTGAAATATCTATTACTTCGCCATCAGCGCCTGATTTGTTCATGGCTACCCAGTCGCCTGGTCGTACCATATCATTAGCAGATATTTGAATACTGCCAACGAATCCCAGTATTGTATCCTTGAATATCAATAAAAGCACTGCCGAAAAAGCGCCCAAACCACCAAGCATGTACAAGGGCGATTTGTTAAAGAGCATGGAAATAACTATCAGGGTAGCTATGATATAAAGAATAATTTTTAACACCTGTATGTACCCTTTTACCGGTTTTGATTTAGATATTTCAAAGCCCTGATAAATATCATATACGGCATTCAGAAATTTGTTGATGGTAGTAATGGTAATAAATACAAGAAGCACCCTGTTCAGAAGTAGCAACCAGTATAGTATTTCAGGATATTCATTCAGGGTATAAGGTGCAAGAACATTGAAAAGCATAGCCGGTACCAGCATGGCAGCCTTATGAAACACATGGTTGTTGTACAACGCATCATCCCATGTACCTGAGGTGCGGTGCGTAATTTTCCTTATGATTTTCAGTCCTGCAAATTTTACAAGGTAATAAATAGCCGTAATGATGATAATCATGATTACGAAATCGGTAAAATCACGTGCTATTGATGTTACGTCTTCCGCAAAGCCCAATCTTGTGAGCCATCCTTTCACCATTTCACCGAAGTTGATCATCAATAATTCCATTGCTGACTGTTTTTATAGTTAACTAATCCACACTTTTCAATTTCACAATTTTCATCGGCTGATCATGCCTGTATAGCTTGAAGTCATAGATGGTTTCATAAGCATCATCAGGCAAAAGTCGCGGATCAAGATAGTAATATTCGGTTGTATCAAATCCTTCATGCTTAAATTTCAACAGTTGCATCTTCCCGAGGGTAATGTAAAAAGAGGTAGCATGTTCGGTTTCACTGTCACCATATATAAACAACTTATGATTGCCTGTAACTTCTGCAGCTTTCAAAGCCCCCATTTTATGATCATAAAACTCCTGATATCTTGGCGGAACGATAAACCAATCAAAACCAATACGCAACATCAGCATAGCCGCAGCAAATATTACCAGTCGTTGTTCTTTTAACTTAATATAAAAGAACAGTAGCAATGCAATCACAGCGAACATAACAGAAGCTTTAAGCCAGGCATGGTCAACCCATCCCGTTTGTTTGAGTATAGGCATAGCCACAGCAACCACCATTCCCAGTATCAGCATGGCACCCAAAATGTATTCAATTATTTTGCTTCGTTTGCCTGCTGTTTCAAGGTCTTTATAGAACATATAAATCAACACTGTGAAGACAGGCGGAAACAACATGAAGATATATCGTGGATAGGTTTCAGGCGAAGTCCAGTATATCAGTATATTGAATATAAAGATGTAAAAGTTATACTGAAGGAATGGATGCGATCGTACGGTCGAAATAAATTTCTTGTTAAAGAAGAACAAGCTTAATATGGACCATGGAAAGAAATGATAAAACATCTCAACCGGGAAAGTAAAGAGGTGGCTTATAAATCGCTGCCAACCATAGTTGATGATGGTCCGTTTTTCTGATTCGCTGAAAAGCGTGGTAAAAACATTATCAAGCGTATTATATCGGGCATAAAAGAAATAATAAGAGCCTACCGTCAGCACCAACAAACCGATTCCTGCAAAATGCTTCCACGAAAACAATCGCCTGAATTCATTTTTATAAGTGAAGAAGGTCAATAGGGTGATTGCTTGGAATACCAGCGATGGCAACCCTTTCATAAGGAATGTTATAGCCGTGAGGAAATACGAAACCAGGAACAATGCCAGATAGTTTTTTCGTTTATGGAAGAAATAGATGCACATAAACGACGTGTAAACCAACCATGAAAAGGTGATATCAATCAAGCCCAGGAATGAATCCCAGAAGAGGATGCGACCGGTAGTGATAAATAGCATGGCTACTATAAAAGCCTGTTTTTTGCCAAGTTCCTGCTTAACAAACAGAAAAATAGTAAGTCCGAAAAGCAGCAAACCCATTACCGCCGGCAACCGGAGCGTGAACTCTGAGAAATTGCCAAATATTTTATAGAAAGCAATAATAATCCAATTATAAAGAGGCGGTTTATTATAATAGAACTCCC
>JBAXYX010000202.1:0-4292 GCA_041670625.1 Lentimicrobiaceae bacterium
GTGGTTAATGACATGTTTGAAGGGAATAGATTTTCCTCCATCCCCACAATGTAAACAAAGGGAAATTCAAGCCCTTTGGCTGCATGTATGGTCATGAGCATCACCTTGTTTTTATTGTCGTCCTTTTCATCGTCTGCATCGGTCATCAGGGCAATATCCTGCATGAACACATCAAGAGTACGCTCAGTGCTGACTTCTTCACCTTCCAGAGGTGGCCTGAGTTCCTCTTCCTCACGAGTGGTAAAGTCCTTAATGGCATTCAACAATTCCTCAGAGTTCTGGTACTTCGACAAGCCTTCTTCTGATTTATCGGCTACCAGTTCACGCATCAATCCGGAGCTTACGGCTGCCTTCTGTGCCAGGTCATAAGCATCCATTTTGTGGAGGCTGTAATGCAGACCGAGTATCATGTTTGCGAATTCCTGAACCCTTGCAGCGCTACCCGAGGCCAATGTTGGGACATAGTAAGCAGGATTCATGGCTATTTCATGAAGGTTCTTGTTGTTCTCACTCCCTGCGACTTCAATTTTTTCAAGGGTGGTTTTCCCGATGCCTCTTGTGGGGACATTAATGATCCGCTTGAAAGCTTCATCGTCCGACGGGTTAACCACTAAGCGCAAATATGCCAGCATATCCTTAATCTCAGCCCGTTTATAGAATGATAACCCTCCATATATACGATAAGGGATATTCAACTTACGCAACGACTCTTCAAGAGCTCTTGATTGTGAATTGGTTCGATATAAAATGGCGAATGCACTATTGGGTTGCTGTTGGTTCATCTTAATCTCGAAGATGCTGTTGGCTACCATGTGACCTTCCTCAATCTCGGAGCCTGCTTTCATAACGTGGATCAGGTTGCCCTCTTCATTGTCTGTCCAAACTTCCTTGTATATCTGTTCCTTATTATTGGCAATTACACTATTTGCAGCATTTACGATAGTTTTAGTAGATCTGTAGTTTTGCTCCAGCTTGAATACCTTAACATCCGGATAGTCATTTTTGAAGTTCAGGATATTCTGAATATTTGCGCCCCTGAAAGAGTAGATACTCTGTGCATCATCACCCACCACACAGATATTCTCATTACGTGCGGCCAACTGCTTTACTATCAGGTACTGTGCATGGTTTGTATCCTGATATTCATCAACCAGGATATACTTAAACTTATTCTGATACTTGTAGAGCACTTCGGGGAAGTCGCGTAGAAGTACATTCGTTTTAAACAGCAGATCATCAAAATCCATAGCGCCTGCTTTAAAGCACCTCGCCTGGTAATAATTATATATTTCACCTATCATAGGCTTCTGGGCCGCTTTGTCCTCTGAAACAACTTCAGCATTGTTATTATACTCGGTTGGAGACACCAGGTTTGATTTAGCCGCTGATATCCGCGAAAGCACACTGTTAGGGGTATATTGCTTGGGGTCGAGTTCCAAATCTTTAAGTATCCCTTTAATCACACTTTTTGAATCATCGGTATCATAGATGGTAAAATTGGAAGGATAGCCCAGCAAGTGCCCTTCAACCCTGAGAATACGGGCAAATATAGAGTGGAAAGTCCCCATCCAGACATTACGGGCATCTGAAGAGCCAACAAGATCTGTGATACGGCTTTTCATTTCACGCGCTGCTTTATTGGTAAAAGTAAGTGCAAGTATATGGAAAGGGTCGATGCCCTTACTGAGCATATAAGCAATACGGTAAGTAAGTACCCTGGTCTTACCTGATCCGGCCCCCGCTATAACCATAACGGGCCCGTCAGAACAAGTTACCGCAAGTTGCTGTGGGGCATTAAGTTGTTCGAGTATTTCAGTCACTGATGATTTGTTACAGGTTGCAAAATTAATCATTTCAAAGGTATTTCCTGCTACTTGTTATGGTCAATGTTTGCTGTTTCAGCTTTATTGCACAGGATGGTTCAAGCGTAACTTGCATTTATAAAAGGTACCTCGTTGCTATTGTTCTCATGTATCCTCACTGCCAAACACCTATTCATTCAAAACCTCATAAAAATCAGGATTACTTTTTAAAGAAATGACTATAAATACACAGAACCGAAAACTAACAGGAAGGCACTACAGTGAAGCAACAGGACAATATCCGCATCATTCTTGAAGGAATCATCGACAAACAACTAAAGCATAACCAACCTCCTGAAACGCTCCAAACCTATAACAGGCTGGTAGACAACGCCTACACGGATGAAGAGGCTCGATTACTCATATCAAGGGCTTTGCAAATAGAACTATACAGATTGATGCATTTTGCTGAACCCTTTAACAAAAATCGTTTTCTTAAAAACCTACATCAATTGCCTGATTTGCCTGATGTAGATTAATCGTTCCAGTGCTTCGGTTGAGATTGTTTCGTAATGTAGCATGCAAATTCTTCAATTGGTATTTTAGTGACCAGCGAAATAAATGAACAACTTTTCTCATCAAGATCCTTGATCTTTATTGCTAGTTTGCCAATTTCATCGACCCCTATATTTTCTCGAATGATATTCCAATCACTGAGTAATCCATATTTAATAACCCTGCTTACAATGAATTGCTTATGGAGCTCTTCATCAACACTATTAATATCAACATCCCAGAATAGATGAGGTGATAACTTTGTTATATAATTCTTCCCCTTCATTTATTTAATTGCATATTTGCATTGCAATGTAAAAAATCCTTTACCATAATGCTAAACCCTGCTCATTCATTTAGTGAGCGTACACATCATGTCAATGTAGGTTTACACATACAAATGATTAAACAAAGATAGGCGTTTTAGATAAGCAAACAATGAAGGTGAGGTAAGGTAAAAGGTTAAAGATTGATACAAGACTGAAAGCTAAAAGGATATAAATAAGCCCATTCTGATTTTTGGAGTGGACTCATTTATAGTATGTAACCTATTTATGCTAACCGAAGTATCAACAACAAATCAGAGTTACATCAGTTCTCCGCCACCAAAAATACAAACTCCCCGAATAATAACTGTTTTTGATTTGTCAGCATTAATGTTGTGGCGTTTATCGGTAAAACCGCCCAGGATACTGGTAACTTCCGTTACAACATTCCAATCAGGAGGTACAATAAAGGTAGAGCCACCAAATATAGCAGTCATTTCAAGCACTACACGGGTATCCGGTTCCAGAGTACAAGTGGTCAGGTCAATCTTTGAACCTCCAAAAATAGAAACTACAACCCCGCCTTTGAAATTACCGGAATGAACGATGCGATCATTGCCTCCAAAAATAGCAGTTTCATTGATGAAGTCCTGGTCAGATGTTCCATGGTTGAAGCGTTCTTTTAAACACATCTTAGGCCTGACAAATATGATGGCAATCCCGGCAAGAATGATCAGTACAGGCCATAAATAGTCGATAGTAGCCCCTGTGTATCTCTTGTACATGAATAATCCTCCAACAACGATCAATGAAGTACCCCAGCCGTAGTTCCCATCCGCCAGACTAAGAATACCCAGGGCAATCAATAGCATTTGCCATGAAAATACCACGTGCCAGATACGAGGGTCAATCATACCGGCCTGATGCATGAAGTATAAACCTCCAACCAGGATCAGAATTATTCCTAAAACCGTTGACTTAAACGGATTTGTTCTTATTCGCATGTGTTGGTTACCTGTTTCCATATTGTTTATTTTGTTTTGTGTGAATATCATAACAAAGTTATAACTTTTATGTGAATTACTTTAAGTTAATGGTGCCCTTCAGCCGGGAATGCTCATTTTTCAATTTTAGCCATGATCTTTTTCTACCATCGGCAATAAGAAAGCAGTGGTTGATCTTCCTTTTATGAGTTTTAAGGGGCACTTTGCCTGGTTTGTATGGATGTTTCTCCACCTGATGCTTATATTGAGCGTACACAACAAGCTGGTAATATTTATTAACTGGGCAATTTTGTTCTTTACAAGGGACACTTCGTTGAGGCTGATACTAAAAGAACAGGCGGAATAGTGAATAGTAAGAACAAGCGGAATAGTGAATAGTGATTTTCAGGACGTCAATCATGTACTACCGCTGTGCTGAGCCTCCTTACCTCACCACCGACATACTCCCCTTCAACTTAAATTCCTTACCTATCTGGTTTGAATAGCTGATGGCCCTGGGCGGTCAAAGCACCTCACCCCGGCCCTCTCCTCAAGGAGAGGGGGTCCCTCGTTATGGGTTCATCGTATTTCTTCGGCTTTCGCAGAAATTTCACTTAATACCTCATCTATTTTCGTCAGTATCTCTTCATTGGAGAATCTCAGAACAGTGATTCCGACATTTTCCA
>JBAXYX010000203.1:0-4285 GCA_041670625.1 Lentimicrobiaceae bacterium
AGCACTCTCCCCTACCGTGTATGACCCAAACTCCGTAAAAATATCAGGCTCAACCGTATTGTTGCGTTCACATATCATCTTAATCTGTGCCACAATCTCCTCGGCCATATATTCATAATCGTAATCAAAGGATAAGGAATTCTTGATCGGGAAACCGCCCCCGATATTCAGTGAATCCAATTCCGGACAAATACTCTTCAACTGGCAGTACAGGTTAACGCACTTCGACAGTTCATTCCAGTAATAGGCAGAATCTTTAATGCCGGTATTGATAAAGAAGTGAAGCATCTTTAACTGAAACTTCGGATTATTCTTGATCTTTTCCTCATAGTACGACACAATATCATTATACCGGATGCCCAGCCTGGAAGTATAAAACTCGAACTTAGGCTCTTCCTCTGATGCAATACGTATACCTACCTTGCATTTACGAGTGATGTTCTTATCCAGTTGATCCAACTCAAACTTATTATCCAGAATGGGTATGGTATTCTCAAACCCTTCATTTACCAGGTTACTGATGTTCTCAATGTATTGAGGACGTTTAAAACCATTGCAAATGATATAGCTGTCCTTATTAATCATATTCTGCTCATGCAGCGCTTCCAGAAGGAATATATCAAATGCTGAAGATGTTTCGAGGTGGACATCGTTTTTCAGGACTTCTTCCAGCACGAATGAGAAATGCGAACTCTTGGTACAATAACAATAATGATAATCGCCCTGGTAGTCAGCCTTGGCAATGGCCACGTTAAACATCTTCTTCGCCTTCTGAATTTGTTGTGTAATTTTAGGAAGGTAACTGATTTTTAACGGGGTACCATATTGCTTTATGATATCCATTAAAGGTATATTGTGAAAGTATAACTCATTATCTTCCACACGGAATTCATCCTGAGGGAAGTCAAAAGTCTGTTCAATTAAATCAATATACTTGTTCTTCATCTCAGCATAAGTTTGTTTTAAAGTTTAAGGGACACAAATATAATACATTATGAAAACCGATCAGGAGTTCCAAAAAAATAAATATTGAATCACCCGGATTGACACCTATATTCAAATCCGAATCACCCGGATACTTTGGATAAATAAATATTATAATGCTGTTTTACTGTCTGTTATGATTTTTACCCCGGATTATCCCCCGGTATTCACCCCCACAAATTGCCATTTCGCCTCATCTGTTTCAACACAAAACCGGCAATCCGGTTTATTTGAATTCGATGTTTATTTTCAATTTGTGTTTAAATAGCCATACCAAATACCATGTGACCCATTTGAAAGGATCCATAAATATCCGTCATCGGCCCGACAGAATACCGGTATAATAGAAAGTACCGGAATGAGCGGCTTATGATTAAAATTGCCAGTTGTTCAGGATGTGTTTACTCGTACTTAAGCGATTCTAAGGCATTGGAGCCTGCAATTTTACCGGCCTTAACTACAACCGTCATAGAGGCAATGATGATTACAACCATGATGGCCGCCAAAATATTAAAGACACGGATGCTGACATGATAGGGGAAGTCAGACAAAAAACGATTCATAAACATCACTGCAAGAGGTATCGCTATCACGCCCGACAGCAGTACTAAAATGAGGTACTCTTTAACCAGGTTATAAATGATCAGGTACACCGGGCTTCCTAATACTTTCCGGATTCCGATAGTCTTTGTTTTTTGTTCTATCAGCAATGCAGTCAGTCCATACAATCCCAGGCATGAAAGGAACAAGCTGATAATGGCAAAATACACAAACAGCGAACGCACCTTATAATCTGATTTGTAATTGTCGGCCACAGATTCTTCTGAAAACACCAATTGCACCGGAGTTTGGGGGAATAGATCGGCCCATACGCTTTGTATGTAACCCTCTATGTCCTCCCTGCTTATCTGAGAGGAATATTTAATGGTCACCCCTCTGAAATTCTGAGGAATATAATAATAGGCAGCCGGCTCAATAGCGCTCTTTAAGGAGAAGTAATTATAATCATTGATTACCCCGATCACCTCTACCATTTTTGTGGAATCGTCTGAAAGGGAGGAATGCATCCTTCTGCCATTGATATCCTTCCATCCCAATTTATCCATAGCGTTCTGGTTAAATATTACCGCATAACCGCTGTCGGATTGAATGGTTTTATCAAAGTTTCGTCCCTGCACAATTTTCACGCCCATAGCGTCAAAGAAGTCCTCGTCAACAAACCCATACCTCATGGCTAACTGAACCTTCTCAGCACTATCCACATAAACGAGGGCTTGCGAACTGCTAACCCCGTTATAATAGGATGATCCTGACACTTTCCTGATGGCTGGGTTTTCAAGCAGTGTACTCTTCACCACATCCAGTTTCTTATAATCATCCTGTCCAAAGTACACAAACACGGAATTAGTATAGTCAATACCCAGATCCTTATTTTGAATAAACCGAATCTGGTCATTGATCATTAGAATAGAGAATATCAAACCAATACTGCAAGCAAATTGAAAAACCATCAGTATTTTGCTCAGGTATCCTGATTTCCCCTGTACCCTCAAATCGCCCTTTAATACGGTAATGGGTTGAAACCTTGACAAATACAAGGCAGGATAAGCCCCTGAAATCAAACTAATCACAATGAGCAGAGCCAGCAGACCGCCTATGAATACCGGTGCGGTAAAATCAAGGACAAATGAAGTACCCAGTATATTATTTAACCCGGGTAAAAGCAATTCAAGCAGACCTATTGAAAACAAGATCGCAATCAGGGTAATAATAAATGACTCACTGATATAGCGATAAAAGAGGCTCATTCGGTCAGCGCCCAGCACTTTTCGTATACCCACTTCACGAGCACGCTTAACGGACCGGGCGAGTGAAATGTTAATATAATTCACACATGCAATGAGCAGGATCAAAATGGCAATCACAATAAAGACCAGAACAATCCGGGAGTCTCCGCTTTTTGAAACCATCTGAAACTTGATATGCTGTGAACGCAAATAAATATCATTCACCGGTTGCAGGTACATCTCCATTTCCTCCCAGGCATCCTCTTCAGCAAAGATCTTGGCTTTGATAAATGCAGGCAAACCCGCTTCTACTTCCTTCTTATGTTCTTTATTATCCAGTAGAACGTACGTAATCATAGAATTCGAACCCCATTCCTTCATCCATTTAAAATCAGGCGTTCCTTCCACTGACGACATCGAAGCCAGAATATCAAACCTCAGGTGGCACTCATCGGGCTGATCTTCCATGATGGCATCCACCTTATAGGGAACATTGTCAAGCATCAGTATGGAATTATATGCCCGATCAACAGTACCGAAGTACTTCTCTGCTATTTTCTTAGAAAGCAAAATGGTGTGCGGCTCCCTGATGGCGGTTTTCGGGTTACCCTTGAGCAACCTGATGGAGAACATATCAATAATGGAAGGATCCGTAAAAAACATGTTCGATTCACGGAATATCTTATTCCCGTTCCTGACAGATCGAAACTGGAAAGCGGGCATAATCCTGACTGTTTCCTTTACTTGGGGGAATGCATTTTTCAGTTCCTGCGCCAGTGGCCCCATAGTAACGGCTGCCTGCTGGCTGCCCACACCCGGTACATTCTGAATCTCCACTACCCTGTACATACGGTCGCGCTGCGTGATGTTCTGATCAAAGCTCTTTTCATGAGCAACAAAGATCATGATCATTATAAAGGCAGCAATCCCCACTGCCAACCCTGCCAGGTTAATAACAAGGTAGGTTCTTTGGCGGATCAGACTCCTTAAGGTGGTAGCAAAGTAGTTTTTAATCATACTTTCAGAGTTGTACAGGGATACCGGGACGTACTGAGCGTATATTTTCGTTAATAATCTGTCCGTCAAACAATCGGATAATGCGCTGGCTGAATTCAGCATCGTGCTGTGAGTGGGTCACCATAATAATAGTGGTACCATTTTGATTGAGCTGAGCGAGCATATTCATCACTTCCTCGCCGTTGGCAGAATCGAGGTTTCCGGTAGGCTCGTCGGCCAGAATCAAGTGCGGGTTGGCAACCACAGCCCTGGCAACAGCCACCCTTTGCTGTTGTCCGCCTGAAAGTTGCAGCGGGAAGTGCTTGCTACGGTGCATAATCTGCATTTGCTCCAGTGCCGCCTCCACTCTCTTTTTCCTTTCAGAGGAACTTAATCCGAGGTATATCAAAGGTAATTCTACGTTTTCAAATACATTAAGCTCATCAATCAGGTTGAAGTTTTGAAATACGAACCCGATATTCTTTTTCCTGAGGTTGGCCCTCATCTTTTCAGAGTAG
>JBAXYX010000204.1:0-4266 GCA_041670625.1 Lentimicrobiaceae bacterium
AAAGCTCTGATTTTATGAAAAAAACACTGGTTTTGATTATTTCCATACACCGGCATGGTTGCTTTCGGCACAATACGTAGCATTCAGCGATGTTTTGTTTAAAGGAGGTTCTGTTGGGATGGGTATTCAAACGGGCTATTTCAGTTTTAAGGTTGATGCGAAAAATTATAATGCAGGTAAGTTTGGGCTATTAGTCAACTACCATTATCAGCTCACACCGCACCTGGTCCTCAGTGCAGGCCTGATACCGGGTTTTTACACGGATGATTACCATGATGCCAATGATGATTTTTCAGGATATAGTGGCTTATTTCAGGAGATTAACGTAAGCGCCAGGTATTATTTTACACCGGCAATAGGCGCTTTTGCAGGTGTTTCAACAGGAGAGTCACGCTTTTTAGCAGGGGTATCGGTTAAACTCTGAATCGTCCTGACATTTGTTTACTTTCTATGTAAACTTATTTCAGGACAAGTCAAATACTTTGCGTTTGAACCCCCTCTCCTTCAGGAGAGGGCCGGGGTGAGGTTTGATTCGAGGGTCGGGGTGAGGTTTCGTCAATCGTTCATTTATATTTTAATTCCCCCTGCTCTACATGAAGGGGTGATTCAAAATTATCAGTGAACAAGCTCCCTGTTCCCAGTCCCTGGGCCATCCCTTTAGTGGGGAGGGTTGCCGTCCATTGGGCAATGGCACTGAGACCGATGTTTGATTCGAGGGCTGAGGTTACCCACCAGCCGATGTTTCTGCTTTCAGCGATACGAATCCATTCTGCACAGGCGCTGAAACCACCCAGCAGGGAAGGCTTCAGGATAATAAAAGAGGGACTGACCGCTTCAAGTAACGCGATTCTTTCAGGGTTGGCAGGATACCCGATCAGCTCTTCGTCGAGCGCAACAGGTATTGGTGAATGCCTGCATATATAGGCCATGGAAGCCCAATGATTGGTCCGGTCTGCCTGGATGGGCTGTTCGATACTATGGATTTGGAAAGCGGAGAGTAAGTGCAGCTTCTCAAGGGCCTGTTGCCGACTGAAAGCGCCATTGGCATCCAGGCGGAGCGTGATCTGTCCGGGGGGGTATTGCTGCCTGATTTTCGTTAAGAGTTCTGTTTCAGTACCAAAATCCAGGGCGCCCACCTTCATCTTGATCACTTTGAAGCCCGAAGCAATCCGGACTTTTATCTGTGCAAGCATGGTTTCATAATCGCTCATCCAGATCAGTCCATTGATGGGAATGGCTGTCCGTCCGTCCGTAAATGAAGATTCAAAAAGCAGTCCGGAGCCTCCGTTCTTTAAATGGAGCAGGGCAGTTTCGAGGGCAAACTGCAAAGAAGGCCATTCTGTGAGACCGGCCATCAAAACATGGAAGGGCAGGTTGATTTCATCGCACAACTGTTGGAGGCGTTCTTCATACCCTGGCCGGTCGTCGTAGCTCAGTTCAGGCAATATACTGCACTCTCCTGAGCCGGTAATTCCCGGCTGATCCGAGTTACTGATTTCAAGGATATAGCCGGTCTTTTCCGTCAGCACCCCCCTGGAGGTACCGGCCGGTTGCTTGAAATGCAGCGTATATTTGGCGTATCGGGCTAAAAGCATTATTTTTTACGTTTCTTAAGCTGATGCTCGATTTTTTCTATCTCTTCCAAATCATTTTGGTCAGCAAGCAATGATTCATAATGTTTGCGTTTTTGATCAAAATCTTCGTAAATGCCATTAACTAATGCTTCCATTTCCGGATTAGAAACAGCACCTTTGTCACGAAGAATCTTCTTATCCTGATAATTCAGCAGTTTATCAATATTTTCTCTCCAGAAAGCAATCGTAAGATCTTTACGACTTTTTACAGTCAATTCAGCAGTTTCAATAAAAATAACTGTCAAACGATTCAATGTATCAATTTCATCTTCTGATAAATAGTTCTTTGCGATAATTATATCTTGCTTCCTTACTATAGAACCTTTCCATGAAGTCAATCCCATGTTTTCTTTATCAGAGGATGCTCTATTTATAATTATTTCGGCTGCTGTATAATTAGTTACTGCGTATAAAAGCTTGTTTTGTGTTTCAGCAAAAAACATTTGAGTTGCTTTATCAGTGGCATCGTAATCGCTGCTAAGGGCCAATAAATCACGTATTTTTTGGTAAAATCTCTTTTCTGATGCTCGAATATCCCTGATTCGGGCTAAAAGTTCATCAAAGTAGTCAGGTTGTCCATCTGGATTTTTAAGACGCTCATTATCTATGATAAATCCTTTATGTAAATATTCTCCAAGAAACCTATTTGCCCATTGCCTGAATTGAGTTCCTCTTATGCTTTTGACACGAAAACCTACCGACATTATCATTTCAAGGGAATAATAAGCAACATTATATTTTTTATTATCAGCAGCAGTTGTCAAATATTCTTTGACAACTGAATTTGCATTTAATTCTCTTTCATTCAGAATATTAGACACATGGTGACTCACCGTTTGCTTGGAGGTGGCAAAAAGTTCAGCCATCTGATTTTGGTTGAGCCAAACACTTCCATCTTTGGCGTAAAGAGTAACCGATGTTTTTCCATCAGGACTAGTGTATAAAATCAATTCACTCATAGCGTTTTTGTTTTTAGCTCTTTTCAGATTGCTGTGATGGATCATGTTGTCAGAACAAAGATACATCATTCAGGTGTGATACGGATATGCGAAATCTGTTAACTTTGTTGCAGCAACTGATGTAACGGGTTTAGGGATCATGAAACAACTTATACGAAGGTGGCTTTTGTCGGGCGTGTGCTTGCTGTTCGCTTTCAATGGTGCGGGCAGTAACAAGCAGCTTGCCGACCGCTATGTAAAAATGGCCACTGACCCTGAAAAGCAAATGAACGCCGCTTACAGCGACAGTCTGCTTCAACGGGCCCTGAATATTTACACGGACCTTGACCTGCCTCATCAGGTTATTCAGTGTTATAACCACCTGTTGATTTCAGCATTTAACCGGGGTAATAATTACAAGGCGCGCGAGTATGCCAATAAGGCCATGATTGTGGCAAAGAAAAGTAAGGTAACTGAGGACATTGCCATCGCTTACAGTAATTTGTCGGTGGTGAACAGCAGGATGGGTGATTATGAAAAGGCCAATGAGTATAATTTTATGGCGCTTCGTTTATTCAAACAATCGGACAATCAACAACAGATAGCCCGTTGCAATCTGAGTATCGGCACGGTTTATATCCGTTTGAAGGAATACCAAAAGGCGCTCAGTTATATTTCACAAGCCAGGGATGTGTTTTATCGCATCAAGGATCTGAAAGGCTATAGTATTTGCGTGTCGAACATTGGTTCCATTTATATGGAGTTGAATGATCCTAAAAAAGCGTTACCCTGTTTCTTTGAGGCCGTTCAGATTGACGAGCAGGGGAAGGATCAGGATGGCACCTCTTCAAACTTCAGCAATATCGGATTGGTTTATTACAACCTGGGCAATTATTCAAGCGCCATGAAGTATTATGTGAAAGCGCTGGAAATTGATAAGCGAACGGGCGACATCAGCGGCATTGCCAATCTGTATCTGAATATTTCAAAGTTACTGGCTGCGGAGAACAAGTTGGATCAGGCCCTGACCTATGTAATTTCAAGTCTGGAATATTTCAGGGAAACCGGGGAGTTGAGCGATAAGCAGAAAGCGCTGGAGCACCTGGCTTCCATTTATGAAAAGTCAGGGAATCATGAAAAGGCCTTCCGCACCTACCGGGATGCGATGGAGTTGAAGGACAGTCTGTTTGACATCGATAAAGCCACCAAGATTGCCATGCTGGAGGAGAAGTATATCAATGAGAAGCTTGCCAATGAAAACCTGTTGCTTAAATTCAGGAATGACCTTCAGAAGAAGGAGCTGTCATGGCAACTCAAGCTTAGCTTTACGTATCTGGCAGCCCTTATATTGACCATCATAGCCATCCTGATCATTGTGATTCAGCTCAGGGCCAAGAACAAAGACTATGCGTTTATCGTAAAGAAGAACCTGGAGTTGATGAACAAGGAGAAGGAACTGGGGTCGATGAAGGTGGAACTGAAGACCATGATGGAGGTTGACAAGAACAAGCCGGTTATTTCGGAAGATGAGAAGGAGAAGCTGCTGGTAAAACTGGAGAAATCAATTACCATCGACCGGATCTACACGCGTACGGATCTGACGGTTGAAAAGCTTGCCAAACGATTAGCCACTAACCGAACCTACCTGTCGCAAGTCATCAATGAGGTATATCATAAAAACTACTCTGATTTCA
>JBAXYX010000205.1:0-4260 GCA_041670625.1 Lentimicrobiaceae bacterium
AAAGGTTATCTGGTAAGATAATTTTAATACTTCTTCAAAAGATACAGGCTGTTGTTTAACCGACAACAGCTTTTTTTATGTGTACCCTGCAAGTAACAGGATGTGTTAATCTTTTTTTGTTTTACTGATCAACACCTTATCAATTTTACTGCCATCCATATCAACAATTTCAATAGTATAGATGCCAAATAGAATCTTGTCGCCTATTTGTGGCATACCCATTGTTTGTGATAATACTAACCCGGCAACGGTTGAATAGTCAATCTTTTCAAAGTTAATTTCAAAGCCACTGAGCACTTCTGAAAGCGTTTCGATAGGTGCAATGCCACTAACAAGGTAGGAATTGTCATCTCTTCTGAAAATGAAAGGTTCCGTATCGTCCTCTTTATCGGGCATTTCGCCCAGCAGGTTCTCCATGATATCATGAAGGGTGAGTATTCCTTCAAAGCTTCCATATTCATCAACAACAGCAGCAATGTTGACCTTTTTCTCCTTCATGGTATTCAATACTGTTTTTGCACTGGCATTTTCAGGAAAAATGAGTGGTTCATTGATTAAATCAGAAGGATTGGTTAGCGGGTTTAACAATTTCTTAATTACAAACTCTTTTACATTCAGGAACCCGGTGAAGTTATCAATATCATCCCTGCACATCAGCAGTTGGCTATGGCGGGCCGTGATGATCTGATTATAAAGTGTATCGGGTGGTATATCCAGGTCAATCCATTCCACATCATGCCGGTGGGTCATGATATGACGTGCCCTTTTATCGGCAAAGCGAAAAACCTTTTCATGCATTTTATTTTGTTCCTGCTCAATAATGCCTTCCTGCGTGGCAGTTTTAAGCATTTGTTTTAATTCCGCCTCTGTGATGCCTGATGTATGCTTATGAATGCCAAGCATGGAACTGATCCGTTCGGTAGAAACAGACAACAGACGTACAAAAGGATAGAATACCCTGGTTAATATTTTGATAACCGGCGCTACCCTTACTGCCACACTTTCAGGATTGCTTAAGGCTAAGGTTTTCGGTACCAGTTCACCAATAACAATCGACAGGTATGTAATAATAATAATGGTGAGGGTTAATGACAAATTATAAGCAGAAGGGCCTGCCATTCCCAGTGCAACAAACAAGGGTGAAACTTTCCGGGCAACAGCTATTCCGCTAAATGCACCGGTAACTAAACCTACTAAAGTAATTCCTACCTGAACGGCGGATAAGAAATTCCCTGATTTTTCCAATAACTTCAGTGCAGTAGCCGCACCTTTGTTGCCCTCAGCTTTCAACTGCTGTAATTTTGACCTGCGTGAAGATACAAGGGCAATTTCTGACAAAGCAAAAAAACTGTTAAAAAGAATCAGGATGAATATTATAGCTATTCCCATTTGTAAAAGGTTCTATGATTGACTAAATTGTATGGATGAAGCCATAGCAAGCAAATATAAGCAATTTATTTATGTTTTATACGAATGAGGATATTTGTGCGTTACCCTGTTTTTGTCCTGATCATTTATCCATATATTTGCTGATTCAGAAAGAAATACCTTGAAACAAAGAATAGCTATGAGTAATCCCCTGCGAAATTATACTTTATACCCGTGTATATTGTTCATCTTGCTGTTCTTATTCAAATCAGGTTATTCACAAGAGTTTGCTGAAGTTTACGGTGTAATTGCCGATGAATCAAAAAAGGCAATCCCGATGGCTAATATTGCCATATCAGGACAGGCAGGGGGTACCATATCAAAAATAGATGGCTCCTATAAATTAAAGATCCCCGCCAATAAGGATGTTATACTGGTGTTTTCGTTCGTAGGATACAGCAGTTCGTATGTTAAAGTGCATATACAACCCGGTGAACGAAAAGAACTTAACCGTACCCTTACTTTATCAACCACTGAACTGCCTTCATTTGTAATTGAGGACAGTAAGATACGCCAGTCAACACTTACCCCTTTAGATCCCCGACTGGCAAACACCATACCGAGTCCTGCAGGTGGATTGGAAGCATTAATAAAAACCTTCCCGGGTGTTTCATCCAACAATGAACTGAGTTCACAGTATTCTGTAAGAGGAGGGAATTATGATGAGAATCTCGTTTATGTTAACGATGTGGAGATATATAGACCATTCCTGGTGCGATCAGGACAACAGGAGGGTTTAAGCTTTTTGAATTCTGATCTGGTATCCTCTATACTTTTTTCGGGTGGAGGCTTTGATGCCAAGTATGGTGATAAAATGTCGTCGGTACTTGATATCAAGTATAAGCGTCCTTCAAAGACCACAGGCTCGGTAAGTGCCAGTTTGCTGGGCGCTTCTTTACATTTGGAAGGGTCATCAAAGGACAGACGGTTTATGTATCTGATGGGCTTTAGAAACAAATCGAACCAATACCTGCTGAAAAGCCTGGAAACCGAAGGTGATTACAAACCATCTTTTACTGATTTCCAGGGAATGATGATCTATGAGGTAAATTCGAAATTGGAATTCAGCGTTTTTGGTAACTATGCACGTAACTCTTACTTCTTTGAGCCCACCTCACGTGAAACCAGCTTTGGCACCATCAATGAGGCTTTAAAACTTAAAGTGTATTTTGATGGGAGTGAAACAGACAAGTTTGTAAATTACATGGGAGCCTTTACAACCTCCTACAAACCTAATGAGGGTGTTTTATTGAAACTGATATTTTCATCTTTTCAGACCGTTGAGAGTGAATCATTTGATATTTTGGGTCAGTATTGGATTGGGAACCTTGAAACAGACCAGTCAAGCAGTAGCTTTGGCGAAGCATTGGAAGCTAAGGGAGTAGGTACATACCTGAACCACGCAAGGAACTATCTTGATGCCAGGGTTTCGTCGGTTGAGCATAGGGGATTGATGGTTAAATCGGCTTCTACCTTTTCATGGGCTTTGAAGTATCAGTATGAAGAGGTTAACGACCACCTGAATGAGTGGTCAATGAGTGATTCGGCTGGTTTTACATTGCCTTATAGTCAGGGAATTCCCGGAGAAACAGGAAACCAGTTTGATATAGTATTGCAGGATGTTGTACGGACTACCATTAACCTGAATTCATCAAGGGTGTCAGGGTTTGTTCAAGATTCATGGGACATTGAAAGCAAAGCAGGCGATTTGAACCTTACTTTAGGAGCCCGTGCTAATTACTGGGATGTGAACAAGGAATTCCTGTTCAGCCCCAGGGGAGGGATTTCACTCAAACCTGAGTGGGAGCATGATATGCTCTTCCGCTTTTCATCAGGTTTGTACTATCAACCGCCATTTTATCGTGAATTGCGTGACCAGAACGGGGTTCTTCATACCGATTTAAAAGCGCAATCATCCATACATTTCGTACTTGGCTCCGACTATAACTTTACCGCTTGGGGCCGTCCTTTTAAACTCACCAGTGAAGCATACTATAAATACCTCCAAAATCTTGTTCCCTATGATGTTGACAATGTTCGTATCAGGTATTATGCTACCAATAGTGCAAAAGGCTATGCCACAGGGTTAGATTTTAAGGTAAATGGTGAATTTGTTAAAGGTATTGAATCATGGGCAAGCCTCTCTATCATGCAAACACGTGAGGACCTTGATAATGATGATTATTATAATTATTATAATAGCGAGGGCGAAAAGATTATAGTAGGTTATACCACTAATAATGTGCCAACTGACAGTGTTTTGGTTAAAGTAGGTTACATACCGCGGCCTACTGACCAACGATTAACGTTCAGTATGTTTTTCCAGGATTACCTGCCAAAGAATCCGACTTATAAGATGCATCTGAACCTGTTATTTGGGACGGGGTTACCCTATAGCCCTCCGGGATCATACAAAGCAAGAAATATGTTACGCATGCCGACCTTCCGCCGGGTAGATATTGGTTTTTCCAAACAGTTTATCGGTGCATCAAGGTACACAGAGACTAAAAGCAGAAACTGGTCAAAGTATATTAATGATGCATGGATCAGCCTTGAGGTTCTTAACCTGCTACAGGTAAATAACACTATTTCTTACATTTGGGTAAAAGATGTAAATAACAGGCAGTATGCTATACCAAATTATTTAACCCCCCGTCAGGTGAATCTGAAAGTGGTAGTTAACTTCTAAATAGTTGCTTTCAAGTGCTAATGAAAGGGGTTGGATAAATTATTTGTAAAATACTATGGTTTATTAAAAAAAAATACCTACTTTTGCAAACCTTTTTAAGGGAAGTTTGTCCGATAGTGTAATGGTAACACGTCTGATTTTGG
>JBAXYX010000206.1:0-4259 GCA_041670625.1 Lentimicrobiaceae bacterium
ACCAATCTGCCCCATGAACCTCCTAACCCGAAGCTGATGAAATCTTTGTCGGTGTATTGCACTATCACGGGCACTTCCAGGTAATTGAGCTTTAAATCATAAGAGCCATCCAGTGAATCATTGGCCCTTGCACGCTGATGCGATCCTTTTTCATTGTAAACGGTTTCAAGGCTCACTGACCAGTTACCAACCACCGGTACAATTGCCGCAGCTCCCAAATTCAATCCGAACTTATGATAGCCATATGCTTCATCACCGTCAACCTGGGTGGCATTTACACCGGCAGCCACTGCACCCATGATCCGTTGCGCGTTGGCCCCTGTTGCCCATGCTATCATGAGGACCAGGGTAAAAAATAGTGATTTTAGCAGTTGTTTCATAGTTTAGGGTATTCCGGTTTATCAACGAAATGATCGTTCAAAAATTGTAAGGTTAACTGCCAAGCGCTTCCTTAATGGAAAGTGAAATCCTTTTACGCGCCACATCCACATCGAGTACTTTAACTTTTACTACCTGGGTAAGCTTGATTACTTCATTGGGGTCCTTTACGTAACGGTTGGCCAACTGGCTTACATGAACCAGCCCGTCCTGATGAACTCCTATATCAATAAAAGCTCCAAAAGCAGTGATATTTGAAACTATACCGTTCAGTATCATACCGGGGCGCAGGTCTTCGATGGTGTTGATATTGCGGTCAAATTCAAAAAGGTCGAATTGATCCCTGGGATCACGTCCCGGTTTGGATAGTTCATCAAGTATATCAACAATAGTCGGTAACCCGGCCTTTTCAGTAATGAATTGCTCCGGCTTAATTTTGGTCCGTATATCTTTATTGCCTACCATCTCTTTAACACTGCAGTTAAGTGCCTTGGCCATTTTATTGACTATAGGATAACTTTCAGGATGAACGGCACTGCCGTCGAGCGGATTTTCAGCATCGCGGATACGAAGGAAGCCGGCAGCCTGCTCAAAGGCTTTATCGCCAAAGCGACTGACGCCAAGCAACTCGGATCGGGATTTGAAGGCACCGTTCTTTTTACGATATTCCACTATCTTTTCAGCGAGTCCGGGTCCCACGCCCGACACATAGCTTAACAACTGCTTGCTGGCGGTATTCAGCTCCACTCCTACCTGGTTTACACAATTGACCACGGTATCTTCCAAACTGCGTGAGAGGGCCGCTTGGTTCACGTCATGTTGATATTGCCCCACTCCTATGGACTTAGGTTCTATTTTAACCAATTCAGCCAAAGGATCCATCAACCGGCGACCAATAGAAACAGCACCCCGCACGGTAATGTCATAATCAGGAAACTCTTCACGGGCAACCGGTGAAGCTGAATATACCGATGCGCCGTTTTCATTCACCATGATTGAAATCACCTGGTGGTCAAACGGGATTTTACGTATAAAGCTCTCGGTTTCCCTGCCTGCAGTGCCATTGCCTATTGCTATGGCTTCAATGCCGTATGATTCAACCAGGTTCCTGATCTTTGAAACGGCATTGCCCACTTCGTTCTGTGGCGGATGCGGATAGATGGTTTCATTGTGCAGCAGGTTACCCTGTTTGTCCAGGCACACCACTTTACAACCGGTGCGAAAACCCGGATCAATGGCAAGGATCATCTTCTGACCTAACGGAGGCGCAAGCAATAACTGGCGCAGGTTGGTAGTGAATACCCTGATGGCTTCAAGGTCAGCTTTCTCTTTGACCAACTGCCTCATTTCATTTTCAATGGATGGCTTCAACAGGCGCTTGTATGAATCCTTCACTGCCAGCTCCACCTGTTTGGCTGACTTGTTATTTGACTTGATGAATACCCGGTTCAGTATTTCAACCGGAGTGGCTTCTTCAGGATCGATAGAGAGCTTCAGGAAACCTTCCTCTTCGCCACGGAACATGGCAAGTACCCGGTGTGACGGTGCTTTGAAAAGGTTCTCACTCACTTCAAAATAGTTTTGATACAGAATACCCTCCAGCTCCTTTCCTTTGACAGGACGGGAATTAATCAGTGCTTCACGGGTGAACACGTTTCGTATCTTTTCACGGGCAGTTTTGTCTTCACTTACCCATTCGGCAATAATATCACGGGCACCGGCAAGGGCATCGTCAATGGTAAGCACTGATTTGTCAGGATTGATAAACTCTTCAGCTTTTGCTTCCGGATCAACCGCCAATTGCTTCATAATCAGTTGCGCCAATGGCTCCAGGTCGCGTTCACGTGCTATAGTAGCTCTGGTTCTTCGTTTAGGTTTATAAGGCAGGTAAATATCTTCAAGCTCCGTAAGTGTAAGTGCATTAACTACTTCCTTTTCAAGTTCAGGGGTCAGCACGTTAAGTTCAGTCATGGATGAGAGGATGAAACTTCGACGTTGTTCAAGTTCCTTAAGGCTCTCATAATGGTCACGCACGGAAGCAAGCACTACTTCATCCATACTGCCGGTCATCTCTTTACGATAGCGCGCCAAAAAAGGGATGGTAGCGCCCCCATCCATCAGATTGATGGTGTTGAACACTTGCCAAACCTGCAGATTCATCTGTTTGCTGATTTGTGATGCGAACCATTCTTTACTTCTTTCCATATCCTGTTCCGGTATTATTATGCATTTATTTTACCTGTAATGAAATAATTGGGACTATGCTTATTGATATAAACAGTCATCACCTCCACTGTATTAAAAATTGCTTTAAAATAACCTGTTAATGTTTCCACATCAGGCTGATCACCTGAAGCGCATTGCAGTTTGTTGAAGACCACTTTCCCGCCCGGCCGGAGGCAGCCGGCTACCATGGTGATGAACTCCGGCGTTTGAAACTTTGCAGGTACCTGATCATCAACATAAAGGTCAATTACTATCAGGTCATACTTATTCACACAATCAGTCATGAAATCATAAGCATCACTGATGACCACGTGAAGCCGGGAAATTTTACCGAGGGCGAAATGCTCGCGTGCAGCTTCAATGACCATGGGATCAATTTCAACTCCTGTAACCGGATTATTGATCTGAAGCTCGTTACGCAGAATTGACACGACGCTTCCGGCACCAAGTCCCAATAGCAGCACTTCGGAATCAGCACGCATCATAGGGGGATCTTTCCTGAAATACTTCCTGAAAGCATCATGCAACGGGCCAAACGAATAGTTTACCTTACCGGCATTCAGTTGATATCTTCCATTAATGAAAGCTACTTCAAGCTCCGGATTATATTCACTGCGGTAAGTTTCAATAATCTGTTCTTTAAAGAAGCTGTTCAGATACTCGTATGTTCTCTTGCCATGGTGCATGTTTACAAATGCTTTTTGCAAAAATAACAAAAGCCGGAATAACCGGCTTTGTTATTTTAGTTTATCGGTGAATGCTTTATTTCAAAATGGTAATCACACCTGACATTTTAGCTTTACCACTATTCATGATATTACCCCGTACGTTGAAGCTCATGTGCCATGAGTACATTCCGGCAGGAGCAGGATCAGAACCCATTTTGCCATTCCATGAATCAATGATATCATCAGTTTCCCACATCAACTGTCCCCATTTGTTAAATACACTGAAGCTATAATCAACAATCCCGTCAATGGTTCCAATAACCCGGAATAAGTCGTTTACATTATCGCCATTTGGGGTAAAAGCAGTAGGTATTTTCAGGTTTATGCCGGTCACCGTAAGCGTATCCATATTCTGGCAACACTTCATATCTTCAATTAACACGGTATAGATACCTTCCTTTGTAGCAGTATAGGAACTATTTATGCTGCCATCCTGCCAGAAATAGGAGTACATATTATCACCACCATATAATTGAAGTGAAGTACCCGGGTAGATATAAGCGCTGTCGCTTGCAAAGCTTTTTGCAGGTAATGCATTGATGACTACCGGGAATGTATATGACCATGATCCGGTGCCAAAGTGTTCGGTATACTTAACATTAAAGATGGTGTCGTTGCTGAAAATATGCGTTGGTGAAAATGTGCCGGTTACGATATTATCAACAGAAACCGGATCGCCAAAATCCCAGTCCACTGAAGTAACATTAGTGGTATTCAACAGGGTGAACACGGTAGCATCTCCATCACATTTGGTATCATAGTTAACAGGAGGTATATTCAGGAAACTGGTAATAAAACCGGGTAAACCGGTGTAACCATTACATTCAGCAAGGTTTATCGCATCCTCCTTATAATTGCAGGCGATACCCGGACGATTAGGGTTTTCAATGACTCCAATTTTGTTTGATCGGTGGTGAGCAACATATA
>JBAXYX010000207.1:0-4233 GCA_041670625.1 Lentimicrobiaceae bacterium
GGAGTTTGGCTATTGCCACATTCCTTACAAGCTCTTTCAAAATAATCTTTCAGTAATGGTTGGTATTTAGGATTAGCAACTTTATCAATGATAACGCGTGCTCTTTCTTTTGGAGATAGGCCACGCAAATCAGCTACTCCACGTTCGGAGACGATAACGTCAACATCATGCTCAGTGTGATCTACATGCGCACAGAATGGAACTACAGAAGAAATAGCACCACCCTTAGCCAAGGAAGTAGTAAAGAATACAGTTAAGTAACCATTACGTGCATAGTCTCCTGAACCGCCAATACCATTCATAAGCTTAGTTCCACAGATATGTGTGGAGTTTACATTTCCATAAATATCTACTTCTATTGCAGTATTCATAGCAATAACACCCAAACGACGAGCTAGTTCAGGGCTATTAGCGATTTCTTGGGGACGAAGGATAAGATGTTTCTTGTATTTTTCAAGATTTGCATAAAATTTCTTTAAGCAATCCGGAGATGGGCTCAATGCTGTACCGGAAGCAATACGAAGTTTCCCGGCATCAATCAAATCAAACATACCATCTTGAACTACTTCAGTAAATACAGTTAAATCTTCAAAATCAGAGTTAACTAAGCCATTAATTACAGCATTAGCCACAGAACCTACTCCAGATTGTAGAGGCAATAAGTTTTTAGGTAAACGACCTGCTGCTACTTCTTGTTTAAAGAACTCAACAAGGTTCTTGCCCATCGCTTCTGCGTCTGCGTCAATCGTACCCAACGCACGAACTTTATCAGTAACGTCACAAGGAACAATAGCTGCTACTTTGCTTAATTCGCAAGGGATATATGGTGTTCCAATAATATCTTCAGGTTTTTCCAAAGGAATCGCTTTGCGATAAGGAGGATCAAGAGGTACATAAGAATCATGCATTCCTTCTAATTCAACCGGTTGAGTAACATTGACTTCAATTATAACTTTCTTAGCACTTTGTACCCAAGAAGAGCTATTACCCATGGAAGTTGTCGGAACTATGCCAATTTTGCCATCTCCCAAATCTTTAATCACGCAAGCTTCAATGATAGCTACATCAACATCTCCACCGCCATACATGAACCCATAACGTGCCATTTGGGCTACATGGCTCAAATGCAAGTCAGTATACGCAATCTTACCAGCATTGATAGCATTACGCATATCTTTGTTAGTTTGATAGGGTAAGCGCCTAGCTATAACACCAGCTTGAGTCAAAACGCTATCAATTTCAGGTCCCACGGAAGCGCCAGTCCAAAGGTTAATTTTTAGAGGTTTTGTCTTTGCTTTCTCCGCTAATGCAAGAGGCACAGCTTTAGGATAACCAGATGGTGTAAATCCGCTTACGCCAATATTCATGCCGTCCTTAATTAGGTCTGCAGCAGCTTCAGCAGTGGTAATTTTTGCTAAAGCAGCTTCACAGTGTACTCTGTCTTTAATTTCAATCATGTTTACCTTCCTCCTTAAAATTGTAAATCTCGGCTGTAAAGCCCGCGGGTCGTCCCGCTAGTAAAATTGCACTCGTTCTTGACCTGCAAGTTCATATCAGTTTCGTTCCAACTAGTCAAAAACAAGATTTTACCCAATAAAAAAAGACACCCAGTAGTTTCGTTACCACAAAACCTTGCTAAGTGCCAGTCTACTTGTGCTTGAGGTGGTCGCCACAAGCTGCAAACTGCCGTTAGAGGCCTTGAATTTTCAGTTAGACCAAAGACCCTCCTGTCCATTCACCCCACGCATGTTTATATTAATACAAAATAAATTGTCTATCAATCATCCGTATAATATAATGTCTACTTCGACATTGCTAAAAAAAATCCTGCCTAACTCTAAGTTTAACACGAAATTTTTACCACTTGAAACTGTTCTTCATCCCCTCAGCAAACATCTTTGTCGCACGAGTATCATATGTTCATTCTATTGATGCTAAAAGTATTTTCATTATCGTTCTGTAAATTAAGTCCGCATCAGAAAATGCCTATGCGAAGGTTAGTTAAATGATAGCAGTAAAAGTGTTAACTTGCAAGCTATTTTGACGTTCTTTACAAAAAAAAACCGTATTGGTTTACAATGCGGTTTTTTTGTAAATAGTCTGTACCCTTTTAGCTATTTTCTATTCTGAGGAGTGTAGTGAGTGTGGAGTAACTCATGTGCTTTTTCACCTAACGGCTCTCCCAAAAATTCTTTATAAATTGTAATTATTTCCGGGTTTTCATGAGACTTGCGAAGAATACTGCTCTCATCACATTCCAATAGAGCCTCTCTACGCTTTTTACGAATATCCCAATTAACAGGTACCGGTTGTCCACCACCACCAATACAACCACCTGGGCAAGCCATAACTTCAATAAAATGATAATCGGCCATACCTGCTCGTACTTTGTCCATCATAGCACGGGCTGCCTTTAATGTATGTACCACTGCAATTTTAACCTTTAAATCCCCTACAGGAATAGTAGCCTCTCTTACAGACTCTAATCCGCGTACTTCCTCAAATTCTATTTTGGGTAACTGTTTTTTCGTAACAACTTCTACAACAGTACGTAATGCAGCTTCCATAACACCACCTGTCGTGCCAAATATAACAGCTGCACCGGTTCCCTCACCCAAAGGAGAATCGTATTGTTCTTCCTCTAATTTCTCAAAATCAATGCCAGCTTCCCTTATCATCCGGCCCAGTTCGCGAGTCGTAATAACAATATCCACATCTTGGAACCCTGAGTCACACAATTCCGGCCTAACCGCCTCCGCTTTTTTTGCCGTACAGGGCATAACGGATACCGAAACAATATCTTTAGGCGCTATACCAGCCTTTTGAGCGTAATAAGTTTTTACCACCGCACCAAACATAGCCTGAGGAGATTTTGCCGTGGACAAATGAGGTAATAAGTCCGGATATCTTTGCTCCAACATGTTTACCCACCCGGGACTACAGGAGGTAATCATGGGCAAAACGCCATTATTAGTCAAACGTTTTATGAATTCATGACCTTCTTCCATAATGGTCAAATCAGCTGAAAAATCAGTATCAAAAACTTTTGCAAATCCTAATTGACGGAGGGCGGCAACCATTTTACCCGTAACCACTGAACCTGGCGGCAACCCCAATTCTTCACCCAAAGCAACACGCACTGACGGTGCTGTTTGAACCACTACGTGTTTTGTACTGTCGGAAAGAGCGGCCCAAACTTTTGCCGTATCATCTTTTTCTACAATAGCCCCTGTAGGGCATACATTCGCACACTGTCCACAATATGAGCAAGATATTTTTTCCAATCCCTGTTCAAAGGCCGTAGAAACCATAGTATGAAAACCACGCCCGGCAAAACTATAAACATCCATACCCTGCACATCTGAGCAGACACTTATACAACGTCCACACAAAATGCATTTCTCTTGATCTCTTACTAATGAAGGGTTAGTGTCATCTATAGTATGAGCCTTCATTTCCCCTCCGATAAATCTGATCTTACGCACACCTAAATCTGCTGCAATTTTTTGCAGCTCACAATCCATGCTCTTTTGACACGATAAACAATCCTTAGGATGGTTTGCCAGTAATAACTCTACTACCAATTTTCTAGCAGCTCGTACTCTTGTAGTATTAGTTTTGACCACCAATCCCTCGGATACGGGATAAACACAAGAAGCTACTAATGTTCTAGCCCCGGAAGCTTCTACCAAGCACAAACGGCAGGCCCCTTCCGCATGCAAATCAGGATGATAACACAATGTTGGTATATATATACCGGCCTGTCTGGCCGCAGTCAAAACAGATGAGTTTTTATCGGTTGTAACACTGATGCCATTAATCGTTAAAGTAACTTTATCCATTTTTCTGCCACCTTATCCTTTCGCAATAGCCTTAAACGGACACGCCGTCATACAGGCTCCACATTTAATGCAAACTACCTGATCAATAACATATTTACTTTTGGGTTTTCCGGCTATTGCCTGTACCGGACAGGCCTTAGCACAAATACCACAACCCCTACACGCATCAGTAATTGTATATCCTGCTAACTTTCCACAAGCATGAGCCGGGCACCGTTTTTCATATATATGCGCTTCATACTCATGACGAAAATATTTTAAGGTGCTCAATACAGGATTAGGTGCTGTTTGGCCTAAACCACATAATGCGCTATCTTTAATTTTTCCTGCCATATCTTCCAAAAGTTCAATATCTCCGTCGCGGCCGCATCCTTCTGTAATTCGAGTTAAA
>JBAXYX010000208.1:0-4220 GCA_041670625.1 Lentimicrobiaceae bacterium
AATTCAGAAACACTTTTAGTGTTATATTTGCGATAAGATATTCAGTATTGGTAAAAAACTAAAACACGAACCATGCAAACCACCCGACTAACCTCTAAAGAATACTTTAAAACGCTCCGAATTGTACACTTCGCCATAATTGCAGGCATTACATTCTTCGGGCTTATATCGTACTTCATACATCAGACCGGTTTTGAAGACTCAAGCAAAGAGATGCAAAATATGTTAATTTACCTTATCCCCATGTTTGTATTGGTAGGATATCTCGTCAGCAATGTACTATTCAGAAACCGTTTGAGCCATTGTAAAGGAAGATCGGAATTGAATGAGAAACTAAATGATTACCGTTCTGCCCTGATAATCAGATGGGCGTTTTTGGAAGGACCAGCTTTTCTTGCAATAGTGGCTCATTTATTAACAGGCAATATAAAATATCTGGCGTGGGCAGGTATCATCATCTTCTACCTTTTCGCAATCAGGCCAACTATTTCAAAAGCAGTTACTGACCTGGGGCTCAATTATGATGAGGAACATGTTTTGAAAGATAATCAAGTAATATAAACCATATATTTGTGACAACATTCTACCCTTTGCCTTGATTATTCAACAAAACAAGCTGATAATGAAAAAACTTAACTACAGGCGTATATTGATCCTTGTACCTGCAATCATTTTTCTGGCAACCGGCACTGTTGTACTTTATGGTCTGGATTCCACTTCCGGGCAGTCCTTTTTCGGGCAATTCCATTCTAAGCAATCCCTTTCAAAGCAAGTTTCTGCTAAACAGTTGTCGTCAAAGCAGCGGCCCAAAATGGCCGACAGGGTCGCAGCTCCCGAAGGGCCGGGTTGGTTGCCCAATGACTGGATGGACCGCCAGCGGTCGTATCCACAAGGCCGCATCAAAACAGAGTCATACCTGGAAGCGATGCGTTACGCCCATGAGCTGCATGCCTCTGCCTCCAGAAGTCCAGTTGGTTGGGAATTTGCCGGTCCTCTAAACATCGGCGGCAGAATAACTGATATTGAAATGCCTCGAGGCTCCAACTCCACCATATTTGTAGGGTCTGCTGCAGGTGGGATATTCAAAACAATCAACAACGGCGACAGTTGGATGAATGTTTTTCAGGATGCAGCCACGTTGACTATAGGAGATATTGCCCTCGACCCCAACAATCCTGACGTGATTTGGGCAGGTACCGGTGAGGCAAATGCTTCAAGCCAGAGTGTGAGGGGAGATGGCATTTATAAATCGACTGATGGAGGTACCACTTGGCAAAATTCAGGACTTGAAGAATCAGCTTATTTCGGGCGTATCATTGTTGATCATGCAAACTCTAACCGCGTGTTTGCGGCCGTTTGTGGCAATCTTTTTACTCCTGATGAAAACCGGGGAATATATCGCACAACTAACGGCGGAACTTCATGGCAGCGCGTGCTGTTTGTGAACGATTCCACCTCTGCCATTGATATTGTTCAGCATCCTGATAATCCGAATATCCTATATGCATCCATGTGGGAACGCATGCGGGGTCTTAACTACCGACGCTCCTTTGGCCCCAGTTCCGGCATATGGAAATCAACCGATGGCGGGGATAACTGGACTGAACTTTCAGGCGGGTTGCCACATGGATATGATATCGGGAGGATTGGCCTGGCTATTTCCCCTTCCTCACCTGATGTCCTTTATGCTTTTTATGATAATCTTAATGAAGTAGCCGTTTATAAAACGCGAAATAGCGGTCAGAGCTGGACACGTACGAACGATGCTCCCCTTCAGGGGATAAACAGCAATTTCGGATGGTACTTCGGACAGATCAGAGTTAATCCTGATGACCCTGAAATGGCTTACGTGCTGGGTGTGGATCTTCAATATACGAATGACGGCGGAAATTCCTGGACTCAACTGGCCGGGTATTTCAACAATGATATAATCCACGTGGATCACCATGCAATGTATATCAATCCTACAACAGGTCGTATACTCGAAGGTAATGACGGAGGGCTATATTTCAGTGACGATTATGGGTATTTCTGGAATAAGATAAATAACCTTCCTCTTACACAATTCTATGATATTGAAGTTGATAACCTGAATCCGGCAAGAATATACGGGGGCACCCAGGATAATAATTCTATCAGAACCCTCACCGGTAATCTAAATGATTGGGAGCCTATACTCGGAGGGGATGGATTTTACAGCTTGGTGGACTATACCAATTCAAATATCGTTTATGCAGAATATCAATATGGCTGTTTGAATAAATCAACCAATGGTGGCAGCTATATGTACCCGATTCACTATGACTGGTCAACCGACAGGGTAAACTGGTCAGCCCCGGTGATCATGCACCCATTGAATCCGGAAACGCTCTATTTTGGAACTTACCGGGTATGGAAATCGATAGATGGAGGTAACTCATGGACCCCTGTAAGTAATGATCTGACTAACGGAGATGACGGCAGTTCCTTCCATACCATCACCACACTTGCAATTTCATCTGTTGATGCTGACATTGTGCTGGCAGGAACCGACGATGGCCGGGTTCATATCAGCACCGCAGGGGGTTCTTTGTGGACAGATATCAGCACCGGTTTACCTGATCGCTGGATTACCAGAGTGGCAACTGATCCCTTTGATGTTAATACTATCTATGCTACTTGTTCGGGATTCCGCTGGGATGAACCCTTACCTCATGTTTACAGGTCAACCGACCTGGGTCAGACTTGGGAGCCTATCAGCAGTAATCTGCCCGAAATACCTGTAAATGCCTTCATTGCTGATCCATCACGGCAGGGGAGACTGTTTGTAGGAACCGATGCAGGCGTGTTCTGGTCGAACGACGCCGGGGTGCAGTGGCAAAGTCTGAATAGCGGACTGGGAAATATTACTGTAACTTCCATGAAGATTCATCAGGGAGAGAACTTTTTACTGATCGGAACATATGGACTCGGCGCTTACAAACTTGACCTGGCACAATTGAGCATTGGGGTAAAAGGGATAATGGCACCACAAGGAAGCCTGAGCATTGCCTCTGCATATCCCCAGCCTTTTAATCCTGATGGAGGGACCTTACTAAACTTCTGTATAGCCTCCGGAAAAGCTGTATCCGTAACAATTAACATCACAGACCTCAGTGGAAAACAAGTATTCAGTGACTATAACAACCGGCTCGAAAAGGGTCTGAACCTTTATACCTGGAACGGACGAAGCAATCATGGAAACAGGTTCAAGCCCGGAATTTACCTGTTACAAGCCACCTCCGGTAACTTAAAATGCTCTTTCAAATTCCTGGTAATTTAATAACATCTTATTCAACAGAAATATTTCTACCAGACTTCATTTATGCAGGGTCTGCTGTTAAGTAAAAAAACCATGTTGTCTAGCGGATGGTTGCTATATTTGGGGTTACCAGGGTCTGCTGATAAAGTAAAAAAGGCTTGTCGGCTAGCAGATGGTTACTATATTTGAGGTAGCCAATGCATGGTTTTTTGAGTAATACTTCTAAAAAGCTTGTACCGACCCCCAGATATATCAGTCCGGCGTAGTTGGTTTTAGAAGGATTTTAGACACTATTTGAGCATTCGCTTAACCCAGGGAACCGTTGGGTAGTATTGGCTCAATTGACTCAATGATTTGGTTATGATGCAAAATGCGGGGATAGTCATCGGATCCCTTATTATAAAGCATCTATGCAACCTGGATGACCGGGTAACAGTGGATCAAATCTAGAAGAGAACCTCTACTGCAATAATTTCTCGGGGATCTCAGCTTCAGCGATTAAGCTCCATTTAATTCCTCACTGTTAACGGATTTTTCGCAAAAGAATGGGCTTGGATCAGTCAAATACCATTGATGAGCGAATCGTAGCTTCAAAGGTCGGTTATCTATAGTCCAGTTATGTATAGTCCAGTTATGTATAGGTCAGTTATGTACAAGCCAGTTATGTACAGGAAAGTTATGTACAGGCCGGTTATTTATAGGTAACTTGCGAAAGCCAGACACCATTAGGAATTAGTTAAAAGATAGAGTTTTTCAGCAGGCTCTATGCACATCACGTCGAGTACTATTGAATTTGTTCAACAAAAGTATTTGTTAATATTTATTTCAAAATAATATCCAAATTGTTTAGGGTAAAAGCTGTTTTTTTTGTCTATATAGTATAGAGTTTACAACTTGAAAATCTTGCCTTAGAAACTTGACTTTATCATCCATAAAGCCC
>JBAXYX010000209.1:0-4169 GCA_041670625.1 Lentimicrobiaceae bacterium
AAGGCGGTAAAATTGTTTTACACCTGTTTTATTATTTCACGACTTTTTAAAAAGACAGACCGGCGTAACCATCGCGAAGAGTTTAACATCTTAAAAACCGGACGTTCAGAATATCGTATAATTATTTTAGTCGTCTGGGATACTTCAGGCCTGATTATCACGTTGTAAAGCTGTAAAAATAACAATGATTTAACCTTTAACCCTCCTCTGGAAGAACTTGTGGATCTCGTGCAAAGTAGTAAAAATAACAATGATGTAACCCTTAACCTTCAACTGGAAGAACTTGCGGATATCGTGCAAAGCTGTAAAAATAATTTAACGGGTAATATCCTGAACATTACTTTTTTAAGTTCTGGAGATTAATATTAACGACCAAGAACCAGGAATTCAGTGTTCAGCATTCAGCATTCAGCAGTCAGCGTTCAGCGTTAAGGGTTCAGCGCTAAGAACCAAGAATCAAGAACAAAAGGAATCAAGAATAAGTAATAAGGACTGAAATAGATAATAATAGATGATAATAGAAGGAACAATACCGGGACAGTTGGGCATTTTGCTTATCAGTGCCGTTAAATTTGTATTAGGGGCACCTGCTTCGTATATGTTGGGGTATTCCTGGCTGCAGACTATTCTGAGCACCTCCTTCGGGGGCTGGCTGGGAGTGTTACTCTTTTATTATACAGGGAGGGCGTTTTTTGCGCGTTTCCCGCGATGGAAGAAGCTCGTGAGGCGTTTTTACCATAACATTTCAGGTGTGCCCCTGAGGCGAAGGGTGATACTGAAACAACAACGGACACCACCCGGGGTTTTTTCACGTTTGAGCCGATTATTGGTACATATACGAATCAGGTTTGGTTTCCCGGGACTGATTATTCTGACGCCCGTTTTGTTATCTATTCCTTTAGGGACTTTTTTGATGGTTAAATATTATTCCCATCGCCGCGGACTGTTGGGCTGGCTGAGCCTGAGTGTTGTGGGGTGGTCGGTGGTAATTGCATCGCTGATCAAAATATTTTAATTTCTTTTCTTTCCTCACAATAAAAGCCAAATGAAAGAGTTATTTGTTTCTGAGTAGTATATTTTACTACAAACAAGCAATATTACCATCACAATCTACGTTTAGGATACGTTTAGTTTAATGATTGTTATATTGAAAATATAGATAAATTTGCACCTTACATTCAAAAATTACTGTATGCGCTTTTCACCTGTTTTGATGTCCTGCCTGATTGTAGGAGTTGTTTTATTAACTGATAATCAATCTTTTGCCCAAACCAAAAAAAACACATTAGGCCAGGAGCTTAATACGGTTACCTCCGCTGTTCCTTTCCTGCAGATAGGTCCGGATGCCCGTTCAGGGGGTATGGGTGAAGCAGGCGTTGCCAGTACTCCTGATGCCAATTCGCTTCACTGGAATCCTGCTAAATACTCTTATATTGAAAGCGACATGGGTTTCGCCATGTCATACAGCCCGTGGTTACGTCAGTTGGTTTCAGATATTAACCTGGCCTACCTCACCGGTTTTAAGAAATTGGGCAACGGACAGGTCATTGCCGGTTCACTGCTTTATTTTTCATTGGGTGATATCACGTTTACCGATGGATTAGGTGAAACGATAGGTAATTTCCGCCCGAATGAGTTCGCTATCAGCGGTGCTTATTCCCGCATGCTCACCAAGCATTTGTCGGGTGCCGTTTCAGCCAGGTATATCCACTCCAACCTTACTCAGGGAATGGATGTGTCAAGCAGTTCCTCTAAAGCGGGTAACACGGTTGCTGCCGACATAGCCCTGTATTCAGAGCATCATATTACGTTCCCGTCTATGGAAGGTACCTTTGCCTGGGGGCTTGACATCAGCAATATCGGAGCTAAGATCTCCTATTCCGATGATAACACCCAGCGCGACTTTATCCCTACCAACTTAAGGTTCGGTCCTGCTCTGACGCTTGATATTGACGACTTCAACAGTCTGACCTTTATGGTTGACTTTAATAAACTTTTGGTACCTACCCCTCCTGTTTACTTTGCAGATTCAGTAGATGAGAATAATAAGCCGGTAATTTCCAATGGGATGGATCCTGATGTTTCCGTTCCGGTAGGTATGTTGCATTCCTTTTATGATGCTCCGGGTGGTTTCAACGAAGAGCTGCATGAAATATCCATCGCAGCGGGTGTGGAATACTGGTATGACAAGCAGTTCGCCATTCGTGGAGGTTATTTTTACGAACATGAAACCAAGGGCAACCGTAAATTCTTTACCCTCGGCGCCGGCTTACGCTATAATGTTTTCGGACTGGACTTCAGTTACCTGATTCCAACCGATCAGCGTAACCCGCTGGAGAGCACCCTTCGTTTTACGCTGCACTTTGATTTCGATGCCTTCCAGAAACAATCAGTAGATACAAATACTAAGAAATAAACCAGCATACATTTTAAATAGATTTGACAATATAAAGGGGCTGGAAACAGTCCCTTTTTCAGGATCAGTTATTCGCTGATAATCCGGTTGGGCTCTTGTTTAAGGTTGTGATTCTCTGAAATTCTGGTTGGTCTTTTGTTTTGGGTTGGGCTATTCTCTGATAATCAGGTTTTTTAATGGATGGTCAGGCTATACGCTGAAAGCCAATTTCTTTTTTACTGAGCGTAAGCTTTTACTTTCAGGGTTAGTTTATTCTTCTCTTTTTGTATAATGGGAAAAGCTGCTTCAGGGGGAAGGGAAGATGGTTGAACGACAGTGAGGGGTAGCTTGTTTTAGCAGCTCCGAAGCTCCGGTAGAAGCGTGCCAGTGACGGGTCGTTGGAGCCTTCAAAATCGAGGGTGAGGTTGTTGCCTGCAACGGAGTAAATGAACTGGCTGATCAGCATCGACATAGCCCCACTATCGCGTGCTTGCTGATTGGTAGCCGAAAAGAGGAAAGTGGCCTTATTGTGGCTGATCAGGATAATCATGCCGGCACAAAGGGTATTAAAGGGGGTGAAAGCCCCAAAACAAAATCCGATCTTTTTATGAATGGACAGGTAAACTAATTGCAGGAACCGCTGATAGTCTTTGTCCTTTAGATTCAAGATAGAAGAACCGCGGTTTTCACGGAACAGTTGGACGATATCGGCCGGGTTCACGGTGTCGGATACCTTGATGTTGTTCTGTTCTGCCCTGGATACATTCCTTTTGATGTTGGTGGAGAACCGGTCATAAACGGCATCGAAAGGTTCTATCAGGTCCAGCTCATAGTTATCATTTTCAGTGACCTTCCACCGGGTGGTGTCGGGTTTGTTGAGCATGTTCAGGTTGATTTCGGCAAACCGGAATTTGGCCGGGATGGCTTTCAGGAAGTTGTTCACCAGTTCGGGAGTGATTTTGCTGCGCGAAAAGATGCCCAACTGCTGGGTGAAGAAGGGCTGATGCAGGTAGGTGATACCCATTTTGGTACGGTAGGTGAGGGGGAACACGGTTTCATAATCACCTTCCACCAGGGCATCCCAGTGGTCGCTCATAATATCCAGGTACCAGGTGTAAGCATACATCCGGCCATTGACCGCGGTCCGGATACACTCGTCCCACTGCTCTCTGTCGATGTGTTCGTTCTTAACGTATCTGATTTGCATGCTTATTCTTTTGTGGAATACAACAAAGCGACGGCCCAAGCGGCAATTCCCTCGCCCCGGCCCGTGAAGCCCAGATGTTCGGTAGTGGTGGCTTTTATGCTTACCGCGGAAACAGGCAGGCTCATGATACGGCTCAGCTTTTGCTGCATCTGTGCCATGTAAGGACTGATTTTAGGTTCCTGCAGTGCGATGGTCGTGTCGATATTCCCGATACGCCAGTGGTTTTCAGTCAGCAGATTCACGACCCGTTGCAGTAGCAGCGCGCTGTTAATTCCTTTGTACTGTGGATCGGTATCAGGGAAATGGTAGCCGATGTCGTGCAAAGCGGCCGCACCGAGCAGTGCATCGCAAATAGCGTGAATCAGCACATCAGCATCCGAATGACCCACCGCTCCCCGATGCCAGGGTATGGTTACCCCGCCGAGGATAAATGGAAGTCCCTCAGTTAGTTGATGTACGTCGAAACCGTGTCCTACCCTGATTGGATCCATACTGTCAAATTTTTCGTAAAGTTAGGACTTGTACCTGCTTAATGCAAATCAATTTGCATAATGCAACTCAATTTGC
>JBAXYX010000210.1:0-4143 GCA_041670625.1 Lentimicrobiaceae bacterium
CTGACAAACAAAAACGCGCTACAGGTTTACATTACAGGGGAGTTGAACCTGATGTATATAATGACCTGGCATTTGGTTTTGTCCAATCACGAAGAGGCACGATGTGGGACAATGAGCCCTGGGGAGGGTATGACCAGCCGACAGCCAATCACTTCAAAGGGCTTCTTGATGACGTAAGAGCCTTTAACATTGCCCTGTCGGACGAAGAAATCACCCTGATGTACAACTCTGAAAAACCGTAATTAACCTTATTCATCAAAAAAGAGGGAGCTTAACGGGTCTCCCTCTTTTTTAATGAATTTTGTCATGCAAACAGTCTGCGCACACGCGCTTATACTGATGCCGGGTCTTCCCTTTATGCTTATCTTACTAAACCTCAATTTTTCTCCTTATTCTCAACCTGAGGCAAAATCGGGATCTGTGATTTGTAGCGATGCCCGTCGTTTTCAAAGAACCATGCGGCTATATCGCCACTTCGATACCTTGCCCGGTTATATTTTGTGGTACTATGCAACGTTTTCCTGGACATCATAAACCGGATGGTCCGTTCATTCTTATTAAACCCCACATTGAAGGCAGTGGAATAAAACCGAACTTTATCCACCTCATTCTTCCATTTAATATGAGCGAACCGTTTATCCATCACCCTAATATACAGAACCAGATAACGCACCTGCCATTTGGTTGCGTCCAACCTTTTAGCCCTTTCACTTCGTGCTTTCGGGTTGTTGGTCATTTTGAATTTATAATCCGTAAGTTTATATCGCACCGCATTCCGTTCCACCAGTTCAGCCCATGAAGGTTTCATTTGAAACCTGCCTACAGAATATTTGGAGTATTTCCTGCCTGATTGAACATATAAGGTCTTTAGTCCCCCTGTTTCCACCACATCCCTTAATCCGGAGTAATTAGCAAGGTTGGGAAATACAATACTATAAGCAAACTCAGGTGATATATTTTCCCTTACCAGGGTGTCATAAATCCAGGTATTGCGATCCAGATAATCCATCGCATCAAAATACTTGTTACCCAGCTCTAAATATATATCAATGGGATCCATTGATTTTTGTGCCCTGCAATTAAAAGCAGGGAGAATCAGCAGCATAGCAAACATACTAAGCAGGCACTTACGATAACCAAGTCTGACTAGGGCACCCATAAAACTTACTATGTTAACATAAAATCAAAATGTTATAAATGCAAAGCGCCTGATTGCACGATTATTACATAACCGAAACACACTTAGCTAATTTGCTTGAAAGGTAATATTTTATTGTACATAAAACTTAAGTCGCTAAAAGTTTTCTCTATGCATACCTATATTTGCACACATTGGTCTATCTTTGTAAAAAAATATCAAATAATGAATAAAGGTCCCATTTCTCAATTTATCCAGCATCATTACAGACACTTTAATGCAGCCACACTGGTTGATGCTTCTGTAGCTTATGAAGCCCACCTGAACGCAGGCGGAAAAATGATGATTACGATGGGTGGCGCCATGAGCACTGCCGAACTGGGTATTTCTCTTGCTGAAATGATAAGGCAGGACAAAGTCCAGATTATCACCTGTACCGGTGCTAACCTCGAAGAAGATATCATGAACCTGGTAGCTCATTCACACTACAAAAGGATTCCCGGATATCGTGATCTTACTCCTGAACAGGAATATGAGTTATTGCAGAATCACATGAACAGGGTTACTGACACCTGTATCCCTGAAGAAGAAGCATTCCGCAGGATCCAACACCATATTGAAAAGATATGGAAGGATGCTCAGGCCAAAGGTGAAAGGTATTTCCCCTATGAATATATGTACAAGTTGCTCAACAGCAAAGTGATGGAAAAGGATTATGAAATTGATCCCAAGAACTCCTGGATGCTTGCCGCTGCTGAAAAGAACCTGCCGATTATTGTACCAGGTTGGGAAGACAGCACCATGGGAAACATCTTTACCTCGTATTGCATCAAAGGTGAATTAAAACCCACCACTGTTAAAACCGGTATAGAAACCATGATGTTCCTGGTTGACTGGTATAAGAAAAACTCAGGCGGTGAAGGTGTTGGTTTCTTCCAGATTGGTGGAGGCATTTCAGGCGACTTCCCCATTTGTGTAGTCCCTATGATGTATCAGGATTTGGAATGGCATGATACTCCTAACTGGAAGTATTTCTGTCAGATCAGCGACTCAACCACCTCCTATGGTAGTTACTCAGGCGCTGTTCCTAATGAAAAAATTACCTGGGGCAAACTAGATGTCGACACCCCTCGGTTCATTGTTGAAAGTGACGCTACCATTGTTGCGCCCCTTATGTTTGCCTACATCCTTGGTTGGTAAATTTCAAATTAAATCTACAGAAAAGCCTGTAAGTGATTTTACAGGCTTTTCCATTTTATGCCTTGTGTTTATACAGGGCTTTCTCATACGTAATAATAACGCTCCGCTTACCCTGGTCCCGACTTATTAATAATGAAATTGTCGCTGAGTTTAATACATTACAAAGCCTGGTTTGACTTAGCACCGGGCTTATTTCAATGCATTTTCAAACTTATAGGTCAATAATTGGTAAATCAGTTTCGCAGCTAGAAAATTAGGGGCCTTGTTGTATTTCATGGGGCACAATTCCACCACATCAAAACCCACGATATTGGTTTTCTGGTTAATCTGGTTCAGGACTTCAAGCATTTGATACCATTGCATGCCGCCCGGTTCAGGGGTTCCTGTAGATGACATGATAGAAGGATCCAGCACATCCAGGTCAATGGTAATATACACATTCTTACCCAGCTTGTTGAGCAAATCATACATCCAGGTCTTCTGATCTACATCATGGATATAATCGGCATAGAAGATTCGGTCAGCTTTCACATCAGCCCTTTCTTCAAAACTCATGCTTCGGATACCCACCTGCAAAATCGGCGCCACTTCAGCAGCACGTGCCATCACGCAGGCATGGTTGTACTTACTCCCTTCATACTCATCGCGTAAATCAGAATGGGCATCAAACTGGAGGATGGTCAGGTCATTATCCTTATAGAAATCGGCGAAAGCTTTAAATGCTCCGATGCTTACCGAATGCTCTCCGCCTATGACCACCGGAAATTTCTTCTTGCGGAGCATTTGGCTCACAGCTTTTTCAACCTCTCTGGCCATACGTTCAGGTGATCGATGCTCATGCACAGGATCCATGGTGTGAATGCCGATTTTGTAAACTTCTTTATCCGTGGCAATATCATATAGTTCCATGTTGCCGGAAGCTTCAATTAAAGCTTCCGGTCCTTTATCGGCCCCCTTTATCCAGGTACTGGTACCATCATAAGGAACAGGAATAATAACAACTTTTGAATTTTCAAGCTTACTGTATTCGTCAGGGAGCCCTCCATAATTCTTTGATTTCATAGTTTTATGAATGTTTTGAATTTATGAAATGAATGTTTTAGTACACCGTAAATTGAGTAGAACGCACAATACCCAACCCGCTAAATTACTTCTTTTTTTGACTTCTGTCAATACCCTGGAATTACAATGCCTATAAACAGGCCATTTGAGGTCAATGCCCCAATTATCAATAGTTAATATCCTAAAATCCTTAACATCGATTTGTGTGATTGTTCCTTGGCGAACAACTTTGTTGTATACTCTCCCTCTTCATCCAGGTCAATGATGATATGCTTGGGAGCAGGGATCAGGCAATGCTGTATCCCCCCATAGCCTCCTATGGATTCCTGATATGCCCCCGTGTGGAAAAGCCCAATGTATAAAGGCTCTTCATTATCCAGCTTAGGCAGGAATATAGCGTTGGCATGTGCTTCCGCATTGTAGTAATCCTCACTGTCGCAGGTAAGGCCTCCCAGGAACACCCTTTCATACTCTGAGTCCCACTTATTGATTCCCAGTAATATAAAGCGTTGTTTCAGTGCCCAGGTATCCGGCAAAGTGGTCATGAACGAGGAATCGATCATATTCCAAAGCTCCCGGTCATTCTGTTGTTTCTGGTCGATGATGGAATACAGGGTAGCAGCACTCTCCCCTACCGTGTATGACCCAAACTCCGTAAAAATATCAGGCTCAACCGTATTGTTGCGTTCACATATCATCTTAATCTGTGCCACAATCTCCTCGGCCATATATTCATAATCGTA
>JBAXYX010000211.1:0-4140 GCA_041670625.1 Lentimicrobiaceae bacterium
CGTGAAGAGCCTTTCAGTGCTGCACTCCCCATATTATGGACCATTGAATGGTGCTTTCGGCTATAGATTCCATAAACCAGGTCAGCATCCGTTTCCTGCATCTTCTGAATTAACTTAATTAACTCAGCCGGTGGATTTTGAAGGTCGTCATCTATGGTGATAATATATTCACTGGTTGCCGCAGCAATACCGCATAGCGTAGCATTATGCTGCCCAAAGTTCTTTGCCAGTCTTATGGCTATTACCTTCTCAGAATTTTCCTGTTGCAGTTTGGTCAATATGGACCAACTATTATCATTACTGGCATCATCAACAAAGATTACTTCGTATGACTTGCCAATGCCGGCAAAGGTATCACTCAATTGCCGGTACAGCTCTTTGAGTGACTGGCTGCTGTTGAATACGGGAACTATTACTGAATAATCAGGCATAATGATTATTTTATTAACGATAAAAAGGTCATCCCTCACTAAAATGTTAACCTCCACCCAGTATCAGGTTAGTACCTGTGATCCATTTAGAGGCATCCATTAGGAAAAAGGCAATAGTATTAGCAACGTCAACCGGGTCACCCAAACCTAAAGGTTGTTTTGCTTCAATCATGTTTACTGCATCCTGTGAAAAGTTTGTGGCTGTTTCTTTAAGCATTGGGGTACGCACAAAAGCAGGGGCTACGCAATTAACCCTTATTTCTTTTTGGGCAAGCTCAAGGGCAAGTACCTTAGCGTATGCTTCAAGGGCAGCTTTTGCACTGATATACATAGCGCCTCCAACAAATGGATATCGTGTTGATATAGATGAAATAAACACTATAGAACAGTTGCTCTTTTGCAGTTTTTTCTTTGCCAGTAAACCTGACATCAACAAAACGGACGCGTTATAGCTGATGTTAAAAGTTTTACTGATGGCTTCCGAATTAAGAAACCTGGCCGGTGATAAATCTGATATTCCGGTGCTGGATACTACTCCGTTTAATAATGGCAAAGCAGCTACCAGTGCGTCAATGTCTGTTTGAATAGTAAGATCGGCCAGTATCTCCAAATGCCCTTCCCCTTCCAATGATTGATAGGTTTCATGCAAGCGGTGAGCATCTCTGCCTGTTATGACAAGCTTTGCTCCCAGTTGGCTGACAGTAATAGCGGTTTGCTTACCCAGTCCGGAAGAAGCGCCGGTTATCAATATTGTTTTCCCTGTTAAATCGAATGGGTTCATGCGTTTTCCTCTATTTCGGTGTTACCCTTTAATATTGTGATTTCAGGAACCACTATCTTATTAGTTTCCAGCATGACGGTACCCCATGACAAGCCAATACCAAAAGCGGTAAGGAGTAGTTTTTGTGGTTTATTTGCCAGTTCGGCCCGTAATTGAGTTACCATGGTTAAAGGGATGGATGCGCAACTGGTATTGCCATATTCCTTTAAAGAGTATGGAACCTTAGCGGGATCCACTTTAAGCATTTTACGCAGGGTTTCATTAATCAGGCGGTTGGCCTGATGAAACAGAAGGTAATCAAACTCATCGAGGGTATGGTTAAAGTGCCTGAGGGTGGTTTTGATGTTTGGTACTACTTCACGCAGGGAGAAGTTGAACACCTCAATCCCATTAAGCTCTATTTGGAGTCGGTTACGATATATTCCGTCACCATATTTTTTTACTGCAAACGACTGTTTGTTTATCAAATTCCGAACGCCCCCATCACGAATAATAATGGCTTCATGACCACTGCCATCGCTTTGAAGGTTAAACTGTATGGGCGGTGCACCGGGTTTATATTCAAGGGCTGTCGCCGTACCGGCATCTCCGAAAAGGGGATAGGTACTTTTATCTCGATAGGATGAGGTAACATTTGACAGGTCGCCAACCAATAACAGGCACTTCTCAAAACCGGTTGATTTAATCAAACTGCTCATTACTGAAAGACCATAAATGTAACCTGAGCAACCCAGGTTGATATCAAAAGCCATACAGGTTTTGGGTAATTTAAGCCTGTCCTGCAGTATTGTGGAGGTTGAAGGAATAATGTAATCACGTGATTGGGAAACGAATATCAGCAGTTTTATATCCTCAGGGTTCCATTTTAACTGTTCCATGAGCTGAGTAGCAGCCTGAAAGCATAAATCGGAGGTTGTTTGACCGACTGCTGCAATATGCCTCTGTTCCACGCCAATGGTTTTAATGAGCAAGTCACGTTCACTGCCTTTGATCCATTTGTAATCATGATTTGATAGCACTTTTTCAGGTACACACGCAGCAATTCCACTTATTTGGACATCAGCAATTTCAAAAAGAGCCATATATATATTGAGTAATTGAGTGACTAATCTAACAGAGAATCACACCATAGTAATGCATAACAGGAGCGTTGCAGAAAAACATGAATCAGGTTAACTTTTTGATTCAATAATTTTATAAATATCTTCAATAGTTTTGGAGTTAGCAATGTCTTCAGCATTGATAACAACATCGTATTCAGTTTTAACCATTGCTATCAGAATAAGCGCATTGATAGAATTCCATTCAAACACTTCCCTGAATACGCTTGCGGGTTTAAGGGTGCCTGGTTGAATATCATCAAATTCTTCTTCTATTCGGGTGATAAAGTCTTCAATATTCATGAGTTTGTTCTCTTTTGTAATTTACAAAGATAAAAAATTTTTAAAAGGCAGGTCTTCAAATGAGCAAGGTAAAAGTAATAAGGATGACCCAAACTTATACATTCATTGAAATTTTAATGGTATCAAATTCACCGGCCAGATATCGCTGTACAAGTTTGTAGCGTTGCAGCTTGCCACTTGATGTTTTGGGTATTTCATTTGAACGAATCATAATCAGTTCATCAAGGGTAATGCCGAGGGTGTTACGCAGTAAGTTACGCAACTCCACGAATACGGCATGAGCTTTTTCACCTGTTGAACCCACCTGAAAAGCAATGATCCTTTCATGCCCGTTCTGTTGGTCAGTGATTCCTGCAAAACAAACCTTCCCATAACTGATGCCCTCAAGGGTACATGCGAGTTCTTCCAGGTCATTGGCAAAGTAATGCCGGCCACTCTTAAAGATGATATCCTTATCACGACCACTAATATAATAGTACCCTTTATACAGCAACCCTATGTCACCTGTAATAAACCAGCCATTTTTAAAAGCTTTTCGAGTTTCAATGGGCTTGTTATAGTAACCTGAAGTAATAGATAATCCTTTCAGGCAAATCAATCCCGAAGTTCCTTCAGGGACAGGTTTACCGTTGTAATCAATAATACTGATTTCGATATCATGAATAGGTATCCCTACTGATGATATAAAGCGGGCATGTGGGTGATTTGAGTCTACTTCAATGCCGATCCCGTCCCTGTCGAGGCTTATGGAATCAAATGCAGTGATGACCGTTGGTTGCATTAGAGGGGTAAAAATAGCAGCTAAAGAAGCCTCTGACAGTCCGTATACAGGCATCATAGCTTCAGGCCGGAAGTTAAATGGTTTAAGTTCCTCCACAAAGCTGTTCATAATTTGAACTGAAATAGGCTCTGCTCCATTAAGTACGCCTTCAAGTGATGAAAAGTCCCATTGAGGTTTAGATTTCATTCTGTTGATAAAACGCAGAACTAAGGCAAGGCCAAAGTTTGGGCAACCGGTAATTTTTACTTTCTTCTCACTGAGCATGTTAAGCCATAAACCGGGGTTCTTGATAAAATCAATCGTTTCAATGTGCCATTGATTAACACCGCTATATAATGGAGTCAGGTGATAGCCTATCAGTCCCATATCATGGAACAATGGCATCCAGTTACCGAAAATATCCGGATAGCTTACATTAAGGCCCATTCTGATAGCATCGAGGTTAACGATTATATTATAGTGTGAAAGTATGACCCCTTTCGGATCACCGGTGCTTCCTGATGAGAATTGGATGAATGCAATATCATTTGGATCTATTTCTATATCAGGCAATGTTCCTTTACAATTGAGCTGGCTAATGCAACTTATTGTTATATTCGGCAGTTCATCTGACTCAGGAATAGAACTCATAAATACCGGAGGGTTGCCAAAGTGTTCATAAACCTTTATAAGTTTATTAAGTGACGGACTGTAACCTGTAAAAGTAGGCGGAGGTTGAAGTACTGTGGGTATGATACCACTCAG
>JBAXYX010000212.1:0-4114 GCA_041670625.1 Lentimicrobiaceae bacterium
AAACTTGTCATATTGCTGATGGTCAGGGACCAGTTCACCGATCTTTACCTTTTGAATGAGGTCACTCAATGTTGCCCGATCAGTTGCCTGCATGGCTATGCCTTCTTTTACATAACCTAATAGATCCTCCTTATAGGGGTCATAGATTATTAAAGGTTTACCAAAATAGACTGCTTCAGACCCAACCGTTGAATAACAGGTAATCACCAGATCAGAAGCAGCTAGCAACTCGTATAAGTCGACTTTATAGAGAATTTGAGCATCATTACATCCTGCTTCTGTTGCAATATCATGATAATAGTCAAAGGAATTCCATTCTGCCGGATGTAATTTAACTATTAGTTTGGCATCACTTTTATCCCTGAAGTAACTGAACACATCAAATGCCACACGATAACGCATCTCAGAATCAGGAATTGGTTGAGAGGCAAATGTTACTAAAAATGGCGAATCAGTAAGTTTTTCTCTGAAAGCACCTGATCGCTGTAACATAACAGGTATAATATCGCTGCGCATTTGCCCGGCAATAAATACTGAATCTGCCTTATAATTTGCCTGACTGATTAAGAAGTCTGACCAGTATTGTCCCCAAACAATCGTCTTGTCAGCCATTACATGGTTAGCTTTGTCCGGTTCTGTATAGAGATAAGCAGGTTGGGTATCCCCAATATTGCCATGCTGTATTCCTATCGTTTCCATACCAGCAACACGAGCTGCATCAAGTATACTGCGCGTTGCCGGACTATTCTCATCAATAGTTGCAATATTAACGAAGGAGTGCTTTTTAAAAAACCTTCGATAACAAAGAAATTTTAATAAATAAAAAGAAGAGGACTTCCGCAGGCCGGTAAAAGTCTTAAATACAGTCTTTTCTCTATCATCCAGGTTTAACTCCAGGACTTTAGCAGTAGCAATATCAAAATGGTGCAATAGTTCTTTCTGTTTCCGATAAACAGAAGGAGATATAACACCTCTAAAGAGTATCCATTCACCATAGACAGTTTGATCTTTTCTGCCTTCACCATTGAAATAGTAAGAATGCAACAAAAAAGGTTGCCTGTTATTGAATTTGGGTGTTTCAACCTCCGAAATAATCAATAAACCCGGTTGATTTAAGTCGAATAGAGGCGACAGGTTGTAATTGTCCCATTTCTTTTCCAGGGTATTGATGTTTCGACATTGCTGGCGAATAGAACGGTCAACAATAACATGCTGTCTGGTCTTTAATCTGTTATTTCTGAAAAGGCTAATAATAACCCGCAATTTAAAGAACAGGATATAATTGAATAGAGCTTTAAAATTCCTCGTCTTTGTGACTTTTGATACAGGTTCTTCTATCAATTCTGTTTCCTTTGTTGAAGAAAAGACAGTTATGCCTGCCGGCACATAACAAATAAGTTTGTCGCCTTCACGGGTATAATATTCAATACACTGATTAATCAACCATGTATTTTTGAGCAGAAAGAACACCCTGAAACGCTGGTAATGCCATAAAGGCACCTTTTCAATAGTAAGCAGTTTGCTTACATGTTGTCCATAAATTAGCTTATCACCAATACTTTTGATTAAATCAATCAGTTCATGTGCTGAATCTTTCACCAGTGAATCAGGGAATAACCCCACACCGACAAGCGAACCTATATTTAACCCCGGCAAAGTAACAACCCTGGCCCCTAAAGCTTGTTGTGCTTTAACTACTTGTTGTTCCCGTTGGGTGAGGTTTCTGAATATCAGGTTCGTTTCCATAATTTATTCACTATTCTGCGTAATTCAACCCGATAAAGGAATACCATTCCTGTAAATGTTACTAAGGTAAGCAAACTTGCAGTGATGTAAACGCTCAGGTCAAACCGCATCCTTACAACATCGGCTACTATCGCAAATAATATGATACTTAAAGGGAAGTAGAGCAGTTTCTGCTTATTCCATTCAATATTTACAATCCTCTTCTGATAAAAATAAATTCCGACAACCATAATTAAATCAGCAACCAATCCTGCTGCAATAGCTCCATAGAAGAAATACCTGGGAATCAGGACATAATTGAGTATCAGGTTTACGATCACTCCCACTGTATTAAGATAAAGAAATATCTTGGTCTTCTTGAGGTAATAGGAAGAGTATGAAAGTACGATGAACTGGGTGCGTAAAATACTTCGCATAAATACAAGTGAAACCAGATTAGCAGCCAGTCGAACTTCTGTTTCATATAAAACCGTCAGGTAAATCACAGTAGGCAATATAGCCCCCACAATAATCAGAAGGCTTTGCATCAGCAATGCATTCGAAAGTTGCTTTATTTCATGCTGGTGCTCATTTATTCCTTCCTTCATTACTCTGAACACCTCCGGTTGGTTGGCCCCTTGTAATCCCTGAAGCACTATAGCAATTCCCGCAGCAAAAGTAACTGCGGTGTTGTATATACCCAAATCAACAGGAAATTTTTCAAGTAGAAATTTGTCAGCATACGTAAGTACCCATACAATCAGGCTATATTGAGTCAGCGGAATTGCGAAACGATTGATTTCTTTCATCATGACCCTGTCATATTTGAATCCTGTCTTTTTATATAGGAAAAACAGGATTAACAAGGTCACCAGTCCTGTGCCTATAGCACTACCGTTGATATAACCCAGAAATGACATATCAAAACAGAACAAACCCACCAGTTGGAAAGCTGTTCTGAATACTCCCAGTCCCATACTTACCAGTATGTAGGAAATTATTTTTTTTTCATTTCGAAAAAGCGCAGCAGCAGTTACGTTAACAGCACGACCAATGCCGGTTATCAAACAGGCATATCCATACTTACTAAAATCCTGTAATGCAGGTTGATGAAACAGCTTTCCGATATAATTCTGCAAAAGCACAATCAATAATAATGCTATTAAACCTCTGAAGATAATGCTGGAGAAAATACCTGAAACCATCTTCTTATATTCTGCACTTCCTTCCTCCACATCATAGTAAAACCGCGAAATGGCATTACTCATCCCAAAAATGGTAAAAGCAAAAATCAATGAAGTGAACAGTTCCGTGATAGCCAGTTGAGAAAAATCAATGGCATTCAATCGACCAGTTCCTTCATAGATAGGTTGAATTATCACCTGAAGAACCGGTGAAAAAGCAGCTACTCCCGTGTAAATGAAAGACAGTTTAATATGCTCTTTCATGTTTACGGTTTTCATAGTTCAGTATAAAATTAAAGGCTGTTATTAAAACGTCTGGCTTCAGAGATGCTGGTGTTCAGTTCCCAACCTACTAAGATAATAATAGAATTGAAATACAACCACAGCATAAAAACAATCAATGTTCCAATGGATCCATAGAGTGTGTTATAACTGGCAAAGTTATTAACATAAAAGTTAAAGCCAACAGAAGTTAAGATAAACAAAATAGTTGCCAGAGTAGATCCTGCAGTTATAAACCGAAATCTGTGTTTTACTGTTGGTGCAAAATAATAAAGTACCGAAAAAGCAAAAAACATCAAAGCAACAATAATTAACCACTTACCAATACTGATAAGGTTAAGGGTAAGCCAGTCAGTGAGTAATCCCATCTTCTCAACCCATTGAAGTGCCAAAGGACCAAATGTAATCAAAACGATAGCAAGTACTACCAATACGGATAACACAAGTACCAGAAATATAGAAATGATACGCTGTTTGAAAGCCGACCTGGTTTCAACAGCATAATATGTTTTATTGAAAGCAGCAATAAGACTGTGAACAGTGTTTGTTGCAAAGAACAAAGCAAGTATAAAACCTAATGACAACAATCCTCCTCGCGGGCGTTTTACAATGTCAAACAAGGTATCTTCAACTGCTTTGTAGGTTGTTGTTGGAATCAGTTGTCCCATCAAATCCAGCAAACTGTCTTGAAAATTAGTTATCGGAATGTAAGGAATCAGGGTAAAGAAGAAAATAATAGCAGGAAATATGGCCAGAAAGAGATTGAAAGCCAAGGCAGATGCTCTTGTATTAATATCTCCGTTCTTTAATCCTTTATAAAAAAAAATTACCACATCATAAAGCGGTATACCATCAAACCCCGGAAGCACAATTTTCTTAGAAGCCCGGATAATTCTTACTACCTTTCTGCTGATTATAAAGCC
>JBAXYX010000213.1:0-4109 GCA_041670625.1 Lentimicrobiaceae bacterium
ATGCTGCAACGTATTTATAAAGGGCTGGATCAGGATGTTTTTACGATCAACAAACTGCCCGATGACGTACAACTTATTAACGACCTGCCCGATTATAACCGGCGTGAAGGACTTGCCCTTTCGGACGAAGAGATGGAGTACCTGGGAGCCCTGAGTAAAAAGCTGGGTCGCCCTCTTACTGATAGCGAGGTATTCGGTTTCTCACAAGTTAATTCTGAGCACTGTCGCCACAAAATATTTAACGGGACTTTTATTATTGATGGGGTAGAGAAGCCTGAAACGCTTTTCTCCATGATTCGTAAAACTTCCAAAGAGAACCCTAATCTGATCGTTTCAGCTTATAAGGATAATGTGGCATTTGTTGAAGGACCTGTTATTGAACAGTTTGCACCTGAAACACAGGATAAACCTGATTTCTTTGCTGTAAAGGATATTCACTCAGTGATATCGTTAAAGGCTGAAACCCATAATTTCCCTACTACTGTTGAACCTTTCAACGGTGCTGCTACCGGCAGCGGAGGTGAAATACGCGACCGTATGGCAGGGGGAAAGGGCTCTATGCCTATTGCCGGTACGGCAGTGTATATGACTTCATACCCGCGTACAGGCGAAGAGCATCAATGGGTGAAGAATGTAAAACCCCGTAAATGGTTGTATCAAACACCTGATGAAATCCTGATAAAAGCCTCCAATGGCGCCAGTGACTTCGGTAATAAATTCGGGCAACCGCTTATCTGCGGAAGCTTATTGACTTTTGAACATACTGAGGATAAACAGACCTACGGGTATGATAAGGTGATCATGCTGGCCGGAGGGGTTGGATATGCCAGTAAGAGCGACAGTATTAAGGAAGATCCGGAACCCGGTGATAAAGTGATTGTGATGGGTGGCGATAATTATCGCATCGGAATGGGCGGTGGCGCAGTTTCATCCGTCGCTACCGGTCAGTACAGCAATGCTTTGGAATTGAATGCCGTGCAACGTTCAAATCCTGAAATGCAGAAAAGAGTGTATAATGCCGTACGAGCTATGGCTGAATCCGGTCATAATCCTGTGGTTTCTATTCATGACCATGGAGCCGGCGGTCACCTGAACTGCTTGTCGGAACTGGTAGAAGCTACCGGCGGCAGGATTGATATTGACCGGTTACCTGTTGGAGATGCTACGTTGTCGGACCGTGAAATCATTGGCAACGAATCACAGGAACGTATGGGACTTATCATTCGTCCCGACGATCTGGAACTGTTAAAAAGAGTGGCCCAAAGAGAGCGGGCTCCTTTGTTTGTGGCCGGTGAAACTACTAATGATCAACGGCTTACCTTTGTCAATAATAAAAAAGGTGTTAACCCTATTGATCTGAGCCTGGCTGATATGTTTGGAAAGCCGCCACGAACGATTATGCAGGATGCTCATAAACAACAAAAATTCGCTCCTTTAAATTACAAAGTTGCTCATTTGCGGACGTATGTAGAACAGGTTTTGCAATTAGAAGCGGTTGGATGTAAAGACTGGCTTACCAATAAAGTGGACAGGTCAGTGACCGGCAGGGTTGCCTTACAGCAAACAGCGGGTTCTATTCAATTGCCACTCAATAATATGGGTGTGGTTGCCCTTGATTATCAAGGGGTGAAGGGTATTGCAACTTCGCTGGGACACGCTCCTGCCGCAGGGCTTATCAACCCCCGTTCCGGTTCCGTGCTCTCCATTGCTGAAGCCCTTACTAATATTGTTTTTGCTCCTCTTGAACACGGGCTTAAAGGAGTTTCATTAAGCGCTAACTGGATGTGGCCATGTCGAAATGAGGGGGAAGATGCCCGTTTATATGATGCGGTTGAAGCTGCCGGCGCCTTTGCAACCAAGCTGGGTATTAATATTCCAACCGGTAAGGATTCCCTTTCTATGACCCAGAAGTATCCTGATGGTCATAAGGTAATGTCGCCGGGCACGGTGATTATCAGTGCCGTTGCCGAAGTGAGCAATATATCGAAAGTTGTGAAACCGGTACTTCAGGCTGACTTTACTACCAACCTGGTATATGTTGATTTTAGTAACGATAGCTTCAAACCGGGTGGCAGCTCTTTTGCCCAGTCATTGTCGGCACTAGGAGAGGAGGCACCTGATGTGACCGACGCTGATTATTTTGTCAAAGCCTTTGCTGCAGTTCAAAAGCTCATCAACCGGGGTGTTGTTGTTGCCGGTCATGATATTTCGGCAGGTGGCATGGTTACTACTTTACTTGAAATGCTCTTTGCTCAGCCCGGTATTGGTATTGATGCCGATATTTCAGTGTTCGGCGAAAGCGATATTGTAAAACTACTCTTTAGTGAAAATCCCGGCGTGATTTTACAGGTAAATGATCTGGATTATACTTCCGTTTTGTTACATGAGCAGGGCCTTAATTATCAGGTGATAGGTAAACCTTCCTTCCGTCGTACCCTTGCCCTTCGCTATCATGATGGCGTTATTGACCTGGATGTGGATAGTATGCGTAAACTATGGTTCTATCCTTCATATATGCTCGACAGACAGCAGTGTGGTGAAGATTTGGCACGTGAAAGATATCGCAATTATGCTAATCAACCCCTTTCATTCGACTTTGGAGATAACTTTACCGGTAAATTAAGCCAGTACGGCATAGATATCAAAAGGAGAAAACCATCAGGAATCAAGGCAGCCATTATTCGTGAAAAAGGGGTGAATGGCGATCGTGAAATGGCCTGGTCACTATATCTGGCAGGCTTTGATGTGAAGGATGTCCACATGACCGACCTTATTACCGGTCGCGAAACATTGAAGGATGTAAACATGATTGTATTTGTGGGAGGCTTTTCAAATTCTGATGTCTTAGGTTCAGCCAAAGGCTGGGCAGGCGCTTTCCTGTATAACCCGGCTGCAAAGGCTGCACTTGACGCATTCTATGCCCGTGAGGATACCCTGAGCCTGGGCGTTTGCAACGGATGCCAGCTCATGATAGAACTAGGGCTTATCAACCCTGATCATGAAGTGAAGCCAAGTATGCATCATAATGCTTCAGGTAAATTTGAATCCATTTTTTTGAATGTCGACATACAGGAGAACCATACGGTAATGCTGGGATCAATGGCCGGTAAGCGTATGGGGATATGGGTAGCTCACGGCGAAGGTCGCTTTGAATTGCCTTTAGCTGAAAATCAGTACCGGATACCGGTTAAATACAGTTATGGGGCTTATCCCGGCAATCCTAACGGATCAGACTTTAACACGGCCGCCCTGGCTTCAGGTGACGGGCGTCACCTGGCCATCATGCCGCACCTGGAACGATCCATATATCCTTGGAACTGGGCGTATTATCCTGCAAGCCGTCAGCATGATGAAGTTTCACCGTGGATAGAACCTTTTGTTAATGCCCGTAAATGGGTTGCTGCCAAAGTAACGGCAAAGTAAGTTCAAACGCTTCTCATCAGGGTGTCAGAATGGGGTAAAGAGGTTTGGACGATAGTAAATTGGCTATATTCATCACCCACCACGCACCCACGGGGGGTGCGACGCAGTGGGCGGAAAGATTAACAGGAGTGCGCTGTTTGAACTATACGGAACTGCCGGCAAGGAAAACGATCTGGCTATTAAGAAAAAGGTTGAATCAGAACGCAGGCCCCGGTTTACATGGGTGAGCGATCAAAATGGAATGTCAATTGACCAGATTGCACATAGGTTGTGGGAAGATAACAACGATATGCTGCCTGGTATTGAATCAAGCGACTATCGTGATGCAGTTAACGAGGTAATTGGCACATACAGCAGCACCCAGGCGATGGCTTTGGACTTGATTAGAGAATCAGGTGAGAACGCTATTGATGATGCTGATATTCCCGTTGAAGAGCTGAAACAGGAAGCAGTTGAAGAGAAAAAGAGGTTTGATGAAAGCGAAGATATAATTGTTGATGAAGCTATTTTTGAAATCACTAACAGAGAATTTCTAAATAACGATTGCACAATTAACTGGGAAGCATTATCTTTAATTGTTGAAAAGTCAGAAGGATTCTTTACCAGTTTCCCTTACGAGTTAACAACCGCACAATTTAACAATCTTAAACACATCATCAACGATGAATCAGAACGAGAAAAGTACG
>JBAXYX010000214.1:0-4079 GCA_041670625.1 Lentimicrobiaceae bacterium
CCTCTGTCGCGGTAACTGTCACGGCCACCATCACGACCTCTGTCGCGACCATCAGAATCTCTACCGGCCCTTCGTTCATCCTCTATAATGTTCAAGTCCTTTGCATTCCTGTAGTATTCCAGGAAACGGTTGAACTCAAGGGAAACGAAGCGTTTAATAATTTCATCTCTTTCCATCCCTTCCAATTTATGACTAATAACGGGGATGAAAGAATCAATTTCTTTATCAATTTCCACATTTTCCATTCGGTCAATGTAGTGGAAGAGTTGCTTTTCACATACCTGGACACCGGTAGGAATCTTTGCCTGTGAGAATTCACGACCGATCATTTTCTCAATCTGGCGGATTTTATATTTTTCCTTCAGGTTAATAATCGAAATACTGATCCCTAACTTGTCTGCTCTTCCTGTACGACCGCTACGATGAATATAAATCTCAGTGTCGTCAGGCAGGTTGTAGTTAATTACATGGGTCAAATCACTAACATCCAGTCCACGGGCAGCCACATCGGTAGCCACCAGCATTTGCAGTGCGCGGCTTCTGAACCTTCCCATCACATGATCACGTTGCGCCTGTGACAAGTCGCCATGAAGTGAATCGGCATTATAACCATCGCGTATGAGTGATTCCGCTATTTCCTGTGTTTCAATCCGGGTACGGCAAAAAATAATAGCGTAAATGTCCGGATTAAAGTCTGCCAGCCGTTTAAGAGCCTGATACCTGTCGCGGGCAGGGACCATATAATACATGTGCTTAACATTAGCGGTACCTGCATTACGTTTACCCACCGTTTTAACCACGGGGTTAGTCATGTATTTGGCCAGGATTCTCTCAACCTGAGCGGGCATGGTAGCTGAAAAGAGGAGCGTGAACTTATCATCAGGGGTAGTTTCAAGAATAGTATCCACTTCTTCCTGAAATCCCATATCGAGCATTTCATCGGCTTCATCAAGAATCACCCATTTTACCATGCTAAAATCAACCCGTTTACGACGAATCATATCGTTCAGACGACCGGGCGTAGCAACAATTACTTGGGGACCTTCATCTAATTGCCTGATTTGAGTATCAATACTTGCACCCCCATACACAGCAGTAATCCTTACTGATGGCATAAATTTGGCGTAGCTGGTCAAATCTCTTGAAATTTGAAGGCAAAGTTCTCTGGTAGGACAAAGCACCAGAGCTTGCGTTTTATGCAGGTTTGCATCAATGTGATGCAATACCGGCAGTCCGAAAGCGGCTGTTTTTCCGGTACCTGTCTGTGCCAGGCCAACCAAATCAACGGGGTTCGAAACTAAAATAGGGATTACTTCTGCCTGTACAGGCATCGGCTCTTTAAAGCCGAGTGCTTCTACCGCTTGAATCAACAAGGGGTTTAAGCCTAATTCAATAAATGAAGGCATATATATTTTTAAATTGCGTGCAAAGGTACAACTAAATCCGATTGGTTCGCTATATCATTGAAAATTAAGCTACCGACGATTTATCCTGTACATAAATACCTCATCTCACCATCGCCACACTTCTCTTCCGTCTAAATCTATTCCCTGACCGGTTAGCGTAACTGATGGTCCAATTATACAAATTAATGCCAGAGTATTCCAAAAAGTATATAGGCAATGCACAGAGTCAGTACGATATTAAATGCTTCGGCTAACAGAAATGCTGCTGCGGGTTTGCCTCTGTCCATTTGCACAAGATCTTTGAATTTTGTTTCCAGACCAATACAAACAAAAGCAAGATTAAACCAGAGTGACTGGTAACTTTTAATAGTAGCACCTGCAGCTTTAGCAGTTGCCGGATCAATCATAAAAGAGAACACCAAAGAGGTTATAATAAAACCCAGCACGAATTTAGGGAAACGATCCCATATTAATCTGAATGATGGTTTTTCCTTAATTCCATTATTAGGACCACGATATGACCAGTAAATTGAAATCAGGAAAGCAGCAACCCCTAACAATACATTCTGCGAAAACTTTATAATAGTGCTGAACTTAAGAGCAATGTCACCGGCTATGGTACCTCCGGCAACCACAGCACCTGTAGTATCAATAGTCCCACCAAGCCATGCTCCGGTTACTTCATCAGGCAAGCCCATCCATTTTGCGATCAAAGGCATAAAGATCATCATCGGTATAGCCACAATCAACACCAGTGAAATCACATAACTCAACTTTTTAGAATCACCTTTAATGGCACCTGCCGTAGCTATAGCAGCCGATACACCGCAAATACTGACTGCACTGGCAAGCATGATGCCAAGTTCAGAATCTACTTTCAGCTTTTTACTGATCCAGAAAGCGAAATACCAAACGCAGAATACTACAATTAAAGCCTGGATAATACCAAACAGACCGGCCTGCATTATTTCGCTGAACAGAATGGTAGCGCCCAGCATGACCAACCCTATTTTAATATAAAACTCACTCTGAATTCCTTCCTTAAGCCATTTAGGAGTTCCAATCACATTACTTACAAACAACCCGATTACCAATGAAAAAATCACTGTTTCAAGGCCCAGGTTCTTCATTGAACCGCTGCTGGCAATAAATTGTGCCAACATGGAAAGCACAAAAACCACCGGAAAAGCAGGCAATAGTTCCTTACCTCTGCGCCCCATTGTCCAGGAGCCTATCAGAGCGAAGAACATAAAATAGAGGAAAGTCATGACGACTCTCCAGGTGTTTCCTGTTGTAAAGACTTCAGTGCTGAGCACAGTCCAACCGGTCCAACCTGCTTTAGGGCCGAATTTAGGGAGTTCAGGAAAGAACGAGGTTCCTACAATAGCAAGTATGATGATAACACCCACTACTACAGATGCCCAATCTTCATTAAGTTTGTATTTCTTTAGCATAACGGTAGACATTTTATTTGACCCGCAAATATCGAAAAATATTTACAAAGAAGTACTGAAACTCGGTCCCTGAGTTTTTATCGAGGGGCCCGAGTACTTTACCGAGGGGCCCGTGTACTTTACCGAGGGGTGTTTTATGTTCTATGTCAGAGTGATTATTCTAAACCAAGAAGGACTGAGACCGCTCCCCGTGTTTTTATCGAGGGGCGATCTTAGTTTTTGTTCTTAGTTCTTAGTTCTTGGCTAGACCACTGGTCTGGCCCCTATTAAACCAGACTCACTTCGTGAAGTCAGGTTTACATGCAATGAAGCACAAGAAAACTTCTGTTATAAACAGGCATTTCATTATAGTTCCACCCATACTCTTTCAGGCTGTCGGCTGGAAGGATATTTGGAATATGCCTGATGACTTTGAATGATTACCATTTATTTAAGCCTGCAACTACCTCCTCAACAACCCTTTTAGCTGTCTTTTCAGGGAAGGAGGTGATTCGTGCCACTTCCAGACAATCGTTTATAGTAGGTTTCCCTTTGCCGTTTACCGTAGTGGTGTGGTTCCCGCCAAAACCGTATGAAGGTAATAAATCGTAGGCCGGTGAAAGCTGCCACCTGTTGTTTTGGTATATATATGAAAAGTTCTTTGAATGATCGTCCATGTTACCTATAAGTACATTGAAAACCATTAGCCGAAACATCTTTTCCACTTCAATGATATCTCTGGTAAGTGCGGTGGTAGCTTTCATGAGTTCTGTATAGTCTAACGATGGTAAACGATGACTTGCATATAGTAAACCAGCGGTCAATCAATAATTGACTCCATCCATCAGGGAGACTATCATTAAAAACGCCAAACAGTCCGTTAAAAGGATCGTTCTTTGCCGAAAACACCCCTCTTTTTAGTGGGAGGTAAAATGGGGATATGGAAAAGCCATTATTGATCCATTGAGCATCGTATTCAAACACACATCTTTGGTCGGAAGCCAGTGCCAGTCTCCCAACTCTTTGGGTTTCATACATGACTTCAAGTACCGCAACTTTATTAAACATTGTTTCTCCCCCGTACCCGCTTTTTTGATTCTTTTGCTCGAAGCAATTCATCGATACTCTGATACCTCTGTTTAGAAAACAATGTATTAAACTCCTCTGTAGCATCCAATACAACAGCAATCATCAGCAGGTACCGGAGCGATATCTCATAATGATTCTCAAAACGTTTAAG
>JBAXYX010000215.1:0-4064 GCA_041670625.1 Lentimicrobiaceae bacterium
ATATTGGTAACTGTCCAGATGTGAATGATACCACAACCTTCAAGAATAAGGCTATAGACCAAACCTTATTAGGAAAAGCAATGGGTATTACTATATCAAATTATCCAAATCCAGCTAATCAATGGACTGAATTTGAATATAGAATGCCAGATAACAATTCTTTAGCAGAAATCTCTATCTTTGATAGTAAGAATGCAAAGATTGAGCAATTTATTGTTAAAGGTTCTGTGGGCAAGATGACTTATAATACTCAAAATCTCAATCCAGGTATTTATTTTTATAAATTTACAACAGGTTCAACTATTCTGTCAGGTAAATTTGTTGTAATTCACTGAAGCTAACTCAAAAGTAATCTAAGGGTTAACCCTTAGATTACTTTTTAATCTTTAATATAAAATACCTAATTATAATATGAAATATCTAATATTTATAATATTACATTTGAGTTTCATATCTTGTCTGGGCCAAAATTTTCAGATTGATTGGAAGAAATGTTATGGAACTGTCGGTTATGACTTAGGAAAAGATGTTATACAAGTTTCAGACGGGTATCTTCTCTTAAATTCTTTTGATCAGAAAGATATTTGGTTAATTAAAACCGATTTTAGCGGGAATTTTATCTGGGAGAAGATATTCGGTGGTACCAGTGCAGATGATGCTGTTAGAATTCTTGAAGATGAAGATGGTAATTATATTATTTTTGGATCAAGCCGTTCATCGAATGGTGATGTTTCATTTGATCCATATCCTAATAGCCTTGATTTCTGGATAATTAAAATAGACAGTCTTGGAAATAAAATATGGGATAAGATTTATGGAGGTTTTGATTTGGATGAAGTGTTTAACGGATGTATAAGCCCTGACGGAGGTATATTGGCTGTTGGAATGACCAATTCGGTTGACGGTAATGTTCCTGCAAATTATGGATATTATGATTTTTGGGTGCTTAAACTGGATCATTATGGTGAATTTGAATGGAGTACATTAGTGGGTGGTGGTTTTTTTGAACAAGCTTCTTCAGTATTAGCTACTTCAGATGGTGGTTTTTTAGTTGGAGGCCAGGCTTCTCCAGAACTTTCAATTGGTGGAAATTTAACATGTTCTTCAGACGTTGATAAATTCATGGATATGTATTTGATCAAACTTGACTCCACTGGTGTAATAGAATGGCAGCAGTGTTTAGGAGGGAGTGAAGGAGAATATGCTACCGACCTGATTGAAGTTGATGATGGCTATGTGATTTGCGGGGAGGCAAGATCAGATGATGGAGATCTTTTAAACTCAAATTATCATTATGGATATTACCATACAGGTGATCCAACACCGGATGCATGGGTAGTAAAAACTGATTTTATTGGCAATCTTACCTGGCAAAAGTGTTATGGGGGTAGTGCTCCAGAATCCCCATCCCGAATATTTAAAACAGAAAAAGGATACCGGATTTTTGGAACGGCGTACTCATTTGATGGTGATGTTACAGGAAACAACTCATGGAATAGTACTTATTCTGATATCTGGACCTTTGAAATTGATTCATCAGGCAGCCTTCTTTCAAATCAATGTTTCGGAAGCACCGGTTTTGAAGAAATGTTACAGGGTGTAGTTAAATTATCCGATTTTCAATTTACACTATCAGGATCTACTACTAGTCAGAGCTGGAGTTGCGGAGATCAGTATGACATGGCCTTTTTTCAAATAACAGACACTCTAATTGATGCTTCAGGTGATTATCCGTTATATCAGCCGGTCACTATTTACCCGAATCCGGTAGTTGGTGAAGTAATATTTCAAAATAGTCGGAGAATGAATGTTTTAGTGAGTATAAGAGATATGTTAGGTAATCAAATAAAGGAATTTGTGCTTAGAGATAAATATTTGTTTGATACGATTCATTTACCTTGCGGAGTTTACCTTTATAATTACAGTATAGGGAACAAACAGTTTAACGGAAAATTTATAATCATAAAGCCATGAAAAAATTATCATTGTTTTTAATTTTAGCAATCATGTTGTCCACTGGTTTATATGCCCAGATATTCCAATCATTGGGTACAAACCTTTATTATATAGTTGATCCGGGTGTAGGATGCTTTCCCTGTCAGACAGAGTATCAAAAGCTTGAATATATCGGTGATACCGTAATTAATGGCATTACGTGCCAGGTTATTGAAAAATCAGGAACACTTACTCCCTGCAGTGACAATGAATCATCTCATGAATACTTATATCAGGATGGGAGCGAGGTTTATTGGTTTAACACTTTGGCTGGTGAATTCTCAATCCTTTATGATTTTGGTGCTGTAGCAGGTGGTATGTGGCAGGTGAGTGTTGATGACTGCCTTGTTGATGTTTTGGTTGACTCGGTATCCTACTCAGACTATAATGGTGATTTGCTAAAAACTCTCCATGTTTCAAATGTTGAAGGCTTCTTTTCAGGAAAGATCATTGAGAATATAGGCCATACTACAAGTTTCTTTCCTCGTGATGTTTACTGGTATTGTACTTATGGGAGTTTTTGTGATGACAAGTTCATCAATGGACTGAGATGCTATACCAACTCAGAACATTCATATAATTTTACCGGCATGCCGTGTGATACTACCTACATCACCGGCAGAAAAGAAGAATTATACCAGTCACAGGGCATTAAAGTATATCCGAATCCGGCAGATAACTATATTATCATTGAAAATACAACAGGTCTGAAGAATGCAACATTCAGGATGTACGATATGTTGGGCAATCTTGTAAATATTACCAAAATTGACCAGTCACGGCAAGTTGTTGAGTTTAACTGCCAGCCGGGATTATATTTTTATTCTGCAGAGACTCCTCAATCTATAGTTACAGGAAAGCTAACAGTAAGATAAATTATTGCACGTATTAAAATTCTCGCTTTGAATAACAACAGATCTAGGTGAATTGGCAATCTGAAGTGCAATGTGGTTTATTTTTAGCTTTGCAGTTTCATAGTTGCCTGATGAATATTTGCAAATACCCTGAAACATTCATTACGGAATTGGGTGGTCTCATCCACGGACTCGAAATTGCATATCATACATATGGCAAACTGAATGTAGACGGTAATAATACTGTGTGAATATGCCATGCTTTAACTGCCAATTCTGGTTTGGCTGAGTGGTGGCCCTGTATGGTGGGTGTTGGCAAGTTTTATGATCCTGCCAAATACTTTATTGTTTGTGCAAATGTGTTGGGATCATGTTATGGTACAACTGGGACACTGAGTATTAGTGAAATGACCTGGAAACAATGGCTGCATGACTTACCTTCGATAACGATAAGGGATATCGTAAAGTGTAATGACTTGTTGAGGCAATACTTGGGCATTGAGCGTATTCATAACGATATTGGAGGATCCATCGGTGGATTTCAATCGATGGAGTGGCTATCATGCAACCTGAGATGTTTGATCAGGTAGTATTGATTGCATGCAGTGCAAAAGCTGCCCGCTCCATTGCACTATTGAGTTACAGGACATCTGATGCCTATAATCTGACGCAATCCGAAACATCGGATGGAAAACTGACAGCGTATCGTGCATCCTCCTGTTAGCAGTATCAGGGTGAGAAACTGGTGAAGCGCTTTAATGCATACTCCTATATGATCCTGACGCGGTTCACGGTAACTGATTGCCCGGTGCCAGATACCTGTGTAACGGAGAATGTTTCTTGGGGAGGCGAGACTTATACGGGCGTACGCGTGGGTAATCAGTGCTGGATGGACAGGAATCTCAATTATGGCACTCTTCTGGGTGATCAGGAACCAGACGATAATGGCGGTTGGTATAGTACCGAAGATCGTTATTTGACTTCCTCATTTGATTCAGCAATATCTAGATCGCCGATTACCGCCGTATTTTCACCTAATAATTATGTATATTATTGTTATCCTGTGACATTCGGTAATGCAAGTGGCCACGTACGGTGTATAAAAGATTCTGGTGTCTTTATTCCTTCGACTGGCGGTGAACAGACAGAATGAGTTTTATATAGAATATTAAAAGAGCTACTTAATAAGTAGCTCTTTATTTAAACGTTTGATTA
>JBAXYX010000216.1:0-4022 GCA_041670625.1 Lentimicrobiaceae bacterium
CATTATTGCCATAATCATAGGACTGGGGATCAAGTTTCGCACGGAGGTCTATTTCTATATTCAGTTCTTCTAATATCTCTCGGTGAATACACTTTTCTGGCGTTTCATTCCATTCAATCTTGCCACCGGGGAATTCCCATTTTAAGGGCAACCTCATCTTCTCGCTTCTCTGAGTTGCCAATATTTTGTCGTCTTTAATAATTATAGCGCAAGTTACATCAAGCATTATTGGTGAGGAATTTTAATATTTGAATAAGTTGTAAAACATAGACTTCCTTTAAGGGGGAAAGTTATGAATAATTAATTTATATATTATGTTATCTATCGAGTTTATTTATCCTGATGGATATTCATTCAATTTTTTCTTATCCTGATCATACTACCCATGAGGAATTGGGCCTGGAAGAATTAATTCAGGCTGAAGTGTTATCATTTCTTTACCAAGTAATAGTTACTCCAATGACTTCGTTTCTGATGGAATTACCTATTTGGAGCCAAATGACCGAAATACTATACACACACCGGGATCTGATCATTGATCGGACTCTTAAAGGAAATTGCATGCCGGTTAGGTAGCTTACCTTATCCGGGTTCTGATCATTGATCGGCCTATGAATGGTATAAATTTGTTTGACTTACGAAAGGTACATCTGGCAACTTGATTTTCTTGTTTGACATCACCTTTAGTCAATAATATTATTACAGGATAGGGATAAGAAATATTATAATGATGTAAATTTACTGATCAATCAGAGGTGTAATAATTAACTTAAAGACTATGAATTCCTTTGTTGCTATTGATTTTGAAACGGCTCAACCTGCTAGGCATACGCCATGTGCTATTGGTATGGTAAAGGTTGTAAATGGAGTGATTACTCAAAAGGTATTTACGCTTATACGTCCACCTGATAATGCCTATGCATTTCATAATGTTAATGTACATGGAATTAATTCCGAGCATAGTGAAGATGCTCCGGAATTTCCTGAAGTGTACCAAGTCATCAGGCGGATGCTCAATAACAATCATGTGGTTTGCCATAATGCAAGCTTTGACCTTGATGTATTAAGAAAGTCAATGGAATATCATGGCATTGATTCAAATGATCTGTCTTATACACAATCTGATACTCTTGAATTATATGGAAGGAAATCACTGGATGTCTGTTGTAAAGTATGTGGAATTGATTTGCACCATCATGATGCCTTATCGGATGCTGAAGCATGTGCCCGGCTTTTTCTAAGATACTATAATTGTGAGTGTAAAGATTATATACCGGGCGTAAACAAATCATATCAGCAGTTATTTCAGGACCACGGGAAAATATCAGGTGATATTTTGAAACCTGATCTTGAAACTGTTAAGAATCATAGTAACCCCTTTTTTAATAAGAAAGTTGTAATTACAGGAGTATATAATACATGGCCTGATCGCAAGGATTTAGCTTTGATTATAAAGAAATTAGGAGCTGATATTGATAGTGGAGTAACAACCAAGACTCAGATCCTCATTGCAGGAGAAAGCTCAGGTCCCAAAAAGATTGATCAAATGCAAAAAAACATGGCTCTTGATAACACTCGACAAATACTTTCGGAACGTGAAGTCGTCATATTGCTAAATGATCTTAAGTAAGCCGATACGGGGAATAAAGTATTTTAGAGAATATTCGGTTATGACTTTTGCCTCTGATCAAAACAGAACTTGCCATCAGAGAATGGTAAACTTGATATAAATCGGCACATGATCTGAAATATATCTTGCCTTTTCAAACGTGTCTGCCTGCTTATAAAAATCAATGATCCCTTTCCCGGTAACGTTAAAATTATTCGGAACATAAAATATATTATCAAATTCAGATGCCAGACAGCCATCAGGAAGACATTCCTGCCTCAAAGATGTTTTCTGATTAACCAGAGCAGACCTGTACCCCATGTTTTTCAATGGATTAAACACTGAATGTGATTGCGGCAAATTGAAGTCGCCTGCAAAAATGAGCTTTAAACCAGGATATTCTCGCGGAAGATAGCGTAGGTATTTAATCTCTGTTTCCGGTTGACTTGATTTAGCAATTGCATGAAAATTAACCACTGTAAACCGTTTGCCATTCTGTTCAAAAGTTGCAAAATAGGGCTCACGGTCAATTAAATTGGCATATTCGCCTTTTTGAAGCCACGGTTTAGTAGCTAACTTTACACGGCTTTTCTTCCACAGGAAAGCATATCGTTCCGATTTATATGGAGATGAGGATACTGTTGGATCACTTATCATATAATCCCAGGCAGCACCCATGGTATTAAGTGCTGCCGCCAGTTTTGCCACAGCCTGAGCTCCACCCTGCCCGGCAACCACTTCTTGAATGGCCACTATATCAGTGGAGTGAATGGTTTGCGCAATGATCAAAATCTCTGTTGCATCCTTTGAATTCCCCATTTCTTTCAAATTCCAGGATAGAAGGGTCAGAGGTTGAGAATAACAACTGAAATATGGTATCAGCGCAAAGAATAAGGGGAGCAATGATCTTAATAATCTTATCATATTGACTCTATAGGAATGCTTCAATCTTTATGTTGCTTTAAGTGGAATGACTTGTAAATATAGTCCCTCTTTGGATTCAATCGCAATTACAAACAGAACTTGTTATCACTGCAATTCTGAGGAAGGTATCATACCCTATTCGTAAATTAAGTGTTGGCAACAATACCAGAACCGCACAAATATAAAAAATACCTTTCAAGGTAATCAGACGTATGTGTTTGCAACTAACCAAAGACACATGTGTTCAAGTTCACACTATTAAGGTAATCAGGCGAATGTGTTTGCAGCTAATCAATGATACACTTGTTCAATTCCACACTATTAAGATAATCAGACGTATGTGTTTGTAACCCGATAATTATTTCGTTGATATTCTCTACTGGCTGTAACTCTTGATAATTTATGCTTTGCAATTAAATACTGTCAAATATACCCAATTATTTATATCCAATTTATTTATGGGATAAATATTCATCAAAATATTAAATCAGTATCCTGAAAACTAGTCTTACGCCTATCTTGCCGGGTTTAACGTATGAAACATTTGAAAGATTTTAGTTAAGAGTGTTAGCGCGGATTCCCCGTTCAGTCACTTTTAATAATTCAAAGTCCTGAAATAGTCTGTTTTCCATTCCGGATTGGTCTCATCTTTTATGATTCCTTCCAACAAACCCAGTGAGTAAAACAGGTTCCTTTGACTCTTTTGTAAATCGGTTTTCAAGAGATAGTTAGTATATGCTTTGAGAAGAATTTCGTCTTTTAATGTATAATCCAAAGCATAAACGTCTTTGAAGTACTGACAGTTCAGACTTAATTTATTTAAGTATTGATACTCCGTGTAGGTTGCAATTCCTTCCTGCCAGATCTGAAACCTGAAATAGTCATAATCATCAGGGGACAGGTGTCCCTGAATTTCTGAACAACCGGTTACACATTGTTTTACTTCTTCGTTAAAATTATTCTTGTTTAATGAATTGCAAGTTTCGTATACGGAGTGTGAGTAATCCTTAAATAGTTCATTGATCGTGGTGTCGTTATATGGGAAACCGTAATCCAACATCCAGTTATTGTTGCCTTTTGAGATTCTTTGTGCTAATAAAGCTATGTTTTCCTTGTATTGGCGATTTTCATTTTGATAAAGATGAAAGTGCTCGTGAAGCAACATGATGATCCAGCCTTCATCGCTTTTTTCGGTGTTTTTTGGATTCCCGGCAACAATGCAGTCTATTCCGTTTACAGCAGGAAAAGTAGCTCTCAAAAATGGAGGGAACTTTTTGGGCCTGACATATATATTAGTGTTTAACATGGAATCATATTGGTACCATTCAAAGCTGGTGCCGGGATTATCATGATTAAAAAGATATTCCAGACTGTCAGTAATCAGGAGTATCCGCAATGGGGTTTTGCTAATATTGTCCCATATAGAATCCCCAAAATGATGGATGATATAGTCTGTGGTACGGATAAGGGCAATCTCTTTTCGGATATC
>JBAXYX010000217.1:0-4005 GCA_041670625.1 Lentimicrobiaceae bacterium
AAGTCGCTTTTCGAAGAGTTTATCCATTATTGCCACATAGGTGATTTTACAATGATTAATACGTTCATACATTGTGGCATCGCATTGCAACGCACATACTCGAAAATGGGACTGATTTACGCTATATCCAGTCTCCCGGGTCAAGAAAGCAGCGAAATCAATAAAATTGGCACTCATTTATCAGAACAGAGCTTGCAAAAAGTAATTAGCCCATTTGATGAGCTATAATTACATAATTTTATAGAAAAATAACAAATGACTGCAATCATACATACATAGCCAAAATTGGATGTATTGTATGAGAAAGTAATACTTATAAACGAGTTATGAGCAATTTGAACAAGACTAACACGGTTAAAGTCAACCACTTTATGGTAAAAATGAAAAAAGAACCGAAAACAGTCTGAAAAACAAATGGCGATTAATGGCTGAAAAAGTTGACTCGAAAACAGCATAACAAGGTAGGGCACAATTAATACAATTATTTAAAATGAGAAATTTAGTTTTTTTAATCATGATTGCCATTTTTATGGCAAGTTGCTCAAAAGAGAAATTTGCAGAACAACCTGCGAACAATCAAGGAGAAATCAAACTCGTAACTTTAACCGCTGGTAGTAAGACAGGTGTAACCTTGCTTGAATTTAGCAGCGTTGAGCATTATGAAGCAACAATTACTTCTCTTGAGTCACAGATGGAACAGCACGAAGATGCATTTTTAGCAGCATGGAGTAGTTTAAGTGATGATGCTTTAAATGCAAAAGAAGCTGAGGTTGGCTTTGTTGACCATCAGCCGTTGATTAATTTTGAGAATTATTACAACATCCCTGTAACTTTACGACAAGTTTTTGTTGCTGCCGAGGAATTATGGCTTAACAATGAAGAGCTTAATATTGAAACTTATCCGAAAAAAAAGTATCCCTTCAGCGTTGTAGAAATGACTTTGCTGAATGGTAATGGAGAAGTAAAAATCGGAGATAAAATAATTAAGTTGACCGAAAAAGGATTTGTTGAAATCAGGGATCTTGATGTTGCTACCTTAATCAGAATAAATGAAGGAGATGAAACCGCTTACAGCGAACCAACCGTAACCACAAATATAGAATTTGATGGAGGTGGAAAAGGCGAATGTACAAATTGGAAAGGCAAAGACTATGAGCATATTTATATATCAAATAGCAAAAGAGTAATTAAACATGTGCATTTCCACAGTTATCCTTGGAAGGGTGTTGGTTGCGCTGAAATCACATCTTACAAAAAACAAGGAAGCAGTTGGAAGAAATACAAAATGGATTTAGGGGTTGCACTTCAAAGTTATTTCAGAGACAATAATTGTAGTGGTTCTGTGGCTATTTGGTCAGGATGGAAATATAAGAAAGCCAAAAGCATAGAAAAAAATAATTCAAATTGGGGCGCTTTCCCACAATACAGAGCAGAAAAGAATGTCTCAATCATAGGATATTACCAATATGCCGGATATTCTAATCAGAATGTTTTGACATGGTAAGAGCAACAATAAAAATTGCATTGCTGAGCATCTTGCTCAGCAATGCTTTCCTGAAAACAGCATTTACCCAGGAACAAAAGGTTTATTCTGAATTGTCAAAGTATTCAAAATGGAGTTTGGTTGCCGGACCAGTAATTTATAAAAAGGCTGAGCTTACTCCACAATATGGTGACCTTACTTTTGAAAATAAAGCCATGTTGGGGTTTAATGCAGGAGTAATGTATGATTTCTATCCCGACAGAATGTGGTCATTTCATACTGGATTGATTGTTGCAAAGGAACCGATTTATTCAGTAGAATATGAAATTGACAAGAATGATTTATACCCCAGTTACACTGAGAATCTCACAGGCAAAGCTAAAATGTATTCTCTTTTTACATTTTCATCACCGTTAATTGTAAGCCTAAATTTGAAAACAGGACGGCGAACTTTTGCTAATGTAAGCACGGGTTTAAAAATCATGTATTTTCCTAGTGGAGAAGCAGAATATACTCTTGCAATTTCAGATGAACAAATATCTGATTACCGCGAAATATATGGATTGAAGCTGGAAAGTCCGGAGAATTCATTTCAAGGTAGTTTTGTAATTGGTACAGGTTTTTCTTATGCTTTGCAAAAGGTATTACTTAAAGCAAATCTCATTTATGTGATGAACTTCCAAAATACCATTTCAGGAGAGTACCAATTTGCAAACCTCTATACATCAGCCGATACCAGGGGGTATTATGATTTATCAGGGAATTACCTTGGATTGCGGTTTTCGGTGAGTTTAAAAAAGAGTAAAAAAGAATGACAAAATGCTCATAACAAAAGCTAAATGCAAGCGGGCAGATAGAGCTGATTTGAAGCATCATACATTAAATAAGCATGGTTGTTTATTGAATGTTTATTGCTTTGAAATGCCCGCCAGCGCTTAGCGTCAACCGTGTGTGTCTTGAATCAATAGGAACAAATCAAGTTCTTTGAGAATGCTGTATCTGAGATGGAAGACTTTATGAAGTTATTATAGGTTTGCGGAGGTCAAGCGAAGCGATTGTCCGGGACTGTAAAACCAATCATAGAGGCAGACCTTCCGCAAACGGTGTTCAGGCATTGTTTGCAAACCACCTTATGCTGCAATAGACGGAAACTTCTTTTGTGGTGAACGATAAGGAAAAGGGCAACCACGAGTTGTTCAGGTGAGGTTAAAGTGAGCTGAATAGTGTAAAATATCGATATAAGCCTCGTTAAGGCAAAACTGATGTTAAAACCGGGTAATTACGGTTGTACCCGAGAAAAGCCCGATAGGAAAGGCAATGCAGAAGAAACCTGATTACTGACTGCATAGCATCCGGGGTAAAGGTATCAGGACATTTAACCGGGCTCAGATACGGAACAAGAGAAGTCGGAACCGTTCTGTAAATCGCCTGTAAGGTTGAGAGGCAGACAGTAAAGGATTGACTGAGATTCCGGCGGCGGACTAGTTCGTAGTAGTGATGAACCCCGGGAAACCGGGTGGAGCGAAGGGGCTGGCCTGTTTAGTTTCAAGGTGAACAACAACCGAAAGGAATGATTGATTATTACGAAACAAAATCACAACCAATCACCCGTGTGATGGTAATACAGGCGTATCGAAAGGTAAAAGCCAATCGGGGAAGTGGTGGCATAGATGAAATGAGTTGGGCAGATCTTGAAAAAGATTTATCAGCGCAGCTCTACAAACTATGGAACCGGCTGACTTCGGGCAGTTATATTCCTATGCCTGTAAAAGAAGTAGAGATTGAAAAGCGTGGGGGAGGAAAAAGGAAGTTGGGTATTCCCACCATCATTGACCGGATAGCGCAGGAAGTGGTCAAAACGCCACTTGAGCGCTACGCCGACGATATAGTTGTACATTGTAAAACGGAGCGGCAGGCGCTTTACCTGCTTGCAAGGATACGTGAGCGGTTTGAAAACTGCAAACTATCGCTTCACCCGACAAAGACGAAGATTGTTAATTTCCGGGGTATTTCTGATAAGAAGTACCCCCGTGGGCTTGACTTTCTTGGTTTTACCCTTAAACCATTCTGGTGCAAGACGAAGAACGGCCTTCGCTTGATGGTCACTTCATTTATGAGTCGAAAATCCATGAGTGCGGTAATGGAAAAATTCAGGAAGAAGCAGATACACAAATGGCGCAAGCCAATTGGAGTAATTGCTGAAATGCTGAATCCTATTATCAGGGGTGTTATGAATTATTATTGTAAATTATGGCATGCCCACACGCATTATATCTGGGATCAACTCAATAAAAGGTTACTGAAGTGGGTCATGTGGGAAAAGGGTCTATATAAATGGGCTGCCGTAAGGTACCTTCGCACCAAACACAAGCAAAATCGCTATCTCTTTGAACACTGGAGATTGTGTATTCCATAATGTATTAATACATTTGTGATGAAACAGGAAGAGCCGTATGAAGGGAGACTTTCACGTACGGTTCCGTGAGAACGCCAGGGTGAAACTCCCTGGCGTGACTCGACTA
>JBAXYX010000218.1:0-3994 GCA_041670625.1 Lentimicrobiaceae bacterium
AACCAATCCCTTGCTGTAAAATCAGAAATAGTGCCGGGTAACGACCCCTTAAAAGTGGCTGAAAAGACTCGGATTTTAAGCTACAACTTTTATGAATATCTTGATTATATCCGAAAGAGCAATATAAAGCTGCTCACAGGTAATATATATCTTAAGTTGGCTGAAGCCTACCTGCAGAGCTTGGTTGACGCTGACCGGCTTTCACGACAAGTTGATTACTATAGCAGTCCTTTCTATTATAAGCTGTACTCTAATTCTATTACTGCTGCACAATTGAATGAAGCAAAAGATATGTTTGTGAAGGAAGCTGAATTAAGAGGCATGAACCACTTTGATATAACCGCGCTTTCACAATATATTTTAAGGGAATACCTGCAAAAGAGTAAATCTTTAACAGCGGAGGACCGGTATGTTGAAGCGGTAGATTTATTGGCAGGTGCATTGAAATTCAAGAATCTGAACCCTTATGATCAGTATTCCAATGCAGTGGAAAGTGAACTTGAATCAGCCAGAAATGGGCTGATATGCTCTTATACCGGGATTATTCAGAGATCACTGGATAAAAATCTGTTTTCACTGGCTGAGAAATACCTCGATGAAGCGGAGACTTATACTCAAAAGTATGGAATGAATGATTCGGGGACCAACAGGTTTAAAGAGTTATACATAAAAATGGCTGATATTCATGTGCAGTTGGGTAATAATTATATAGCACACAATGACTATAAGAATTCACTCGATGAGTTTAACAGGTCACTTGAACTACTGAGTAGTTATGAAAGCCGTGTCAGAATTAAAGCGGAGGACGGGCTATTGATATCAGTGAGGAGTATTTACAATCAGATACTAGAACGGACGGTGAAGTCGATTGGGATTAAAGATTATTCTTTGGCGGCTTTACAATTGGAAAAGGCTGAAAAATTTGCATCGGAATATCCTTCTTTTTACCCCGACAAGACCTATACGGGAAACATTAAATATGAAATTGCAGCCTTAAAGTACACGGAGCTTATTAATCACGTTAAGGCTTCAACTTATGCTAAAGTTACGGAGGAGACGATTCAAGACCTGGTGGAGGCTTACGGTTTAAACAAGCAATATCAGTTTCGTGATGCCGGTTTGTTAGATACCCTTGTTGTTAATCTGGGAGTTCCTTACGTGAGTTCCATTTTTTCACAAGGCCGTTTAAAACACTGGGCGGGAGAGTCTGACAGTGCTATATTCTATGCGAATGCAGCCATTAACCTTGCTGCTAAACTTGATTTAAATAACTACAGCAGCATAACAGACCAGTATAACCAACTCCTAAGCCTTGCAAGAGAATCATTTTGCAGTGAGGCTATGGGAGAATACACCTCCTTATTAAACCAGGCATCGGTTCTGTTTAAAGACAATAAATTTGAAGAGGCACTTCATATAACAACCAGGGCCAGAGAATTGGTTTATTCTAAGGCATCATGCGGATTAACTACCATTGATTTAAACAACCTGTTGTCATTGTATCAGCATCAGATTACCTGGGACAAGATGGTAAGCGAGGCCTTTAAATTATTACAAGAGAATAAGTTTCAGGAATCAGCAGATCTGATTCTAAAGGCAGAATCCATCTATAGCTATTATCACCTGGATACATCAGGGTTAGCAAATGTGGGGTATTATGACCTGGCAAAAACCAGCGACAATTTACCCATGTTGAGGCATGCAATAAGCTACCATATAAGCAGGGCAAAATTGGACCAGGCTTTATCATTAATGGAAAGACTGCGTTTAACCGGGGTGCCTGCTGAGGAAACGGATGATTTGCAGGAAAGCCTGGCCAGGAAGATATCGCAACGAGACAAAGCAGAAATACCTGAACCGGATATCAAGGTTATTTTAATGAATTATACCTTAGGAAATAAATGGTATCAAAAGTTTGAAAAGGTATATAAATATTACTTAAAATCCTGACAGATTCTATCTTGTCAAGTCTTTAATGATTAAATTTGTCGAAATATAAACTTGTTAAACGAACCTAACTTTAAAGAAATAACTATGGACCTTTTATTAATCAGTAACTCTACCAATGCGGGTGAGGACTATCTTGGCTGGCCACAACAGGAAATAAAAAGCTTTTTATCAGCACGTAACATAAAAAAGGTGTTGTTTATCCCTTATGCCGGGGTATCATTCAGCTATGATGACTATGAGGAAAAAGTAAACAAGGTATTCAGGTCACTGGGGTTTGAGGTATATTCTATTCACCATGAAGCTGATGCAGTTAAAGCTGTAAATGAAGCTGAAGCCATTGCAGTGGGTGGTGGCAATACTTTTCACCTTGTGAGAGAAATGCAGAAAAATGGTATTATGGAAGCTATCAGGCAAAGAGCTCTTGCCGGTATACCCTATATGGGATGGAGTGCCGGCTCCAATGTAGCCTGTCCGACCCTGAAAACTACCAATGACATGCCTGTTGTAGAACCGGAAAGTTTTAATTGCCTGGGGTTGATACCCTTCCAGATAAATCCTCACTATTTAGATGATCATCCATCCAATCATGGTGGTGAAACCCGTGAACAGCGCATTGAGGAGTTTTTAGTGGTGAATCCCGGTATGTTTGTAGCGGGATTAAGAGAAGCTACCTTATTATTATATGAAAACGGAAAGCTCTCTTTAAGGGGAAGGAATCCGATGAGAATATTTAAAAAAGGACAGGAACCTTTTGAAGTTCAGGTTGGTGATAATTTAGACTTCCTGATGGCAAAATCTTAATAGCAACTTATTTAACTGATTGTTAATAATTTGAAGCTACAAAAGGTTAAACAGTCCTTAATTAGTAAATATTTTTAAAAACTTTTTGAAGAAATCAGTTATAAACATAATAATATGTATATTTGACACCCATTCTTCACTGATTATTTCCTAAAACGTGTATCATGAGAAAATGGTTTTTACTCTCATTTTGCCTATTATCAGGGTTGCTGATTCATGTGAATGCACAACAGGTCTTTTCTGAGGATTTTGAAGGATTATTTCCTCCAACAGGATGGACCATTGATAGCCATTCATCTAATTGGACTGCAGATCCTTCCAACTATGCAGGGTGCAATGCACCGGAAGCTGTTTTATTTTGGTATCCTGAGTTTACGGGAATATCACGTTTAATTTCACCTGTGTTAGATATGAGTGGTAAAACTACATTATTGCTTCAGTTTAACCATTTTGTGGATCATTACGATGGCAATTACCAGTTAGGTGTAGCAACACGTTCCAATGGAAGTGCCTGGACTGATGTTTGGACTCAAACCGCTTCAGCTCCTATTAGTGCATCTACTGTTATGATACCCATTAGTGATGCCAATGTTAATAGTTCGACGTTTCAATTTTGTATCTACTTTTCAGGAAGCAGTAGCAACATCAATTCATGGGCAATTGACAACGTTATCCTTCATTTACCGACTACATTAGACGCTGCTGTGACTATTCTGGATGTACCTGTTTATTTTTCAGGGCCTAAAGAAGTAAAAGGAACTATTCATAATATGGGACTGACCAATATTACTTCCTTTAATTTGAACTGGCAACTGGAAGGAGGAGAAGTCAATACAGGTGCAATTTCAGGTCTAAATATAGCACTTGGAGGCGCTTATGAATTTTTAAGTACCCATTTGATGTCACCTCTGGCCGGCGTTCAAAATCTAAAGGTTTGGATTTCAAATGTCAATGGTACCAATGTTCCTGACAATGTTCCCGGCAATGATACTATATCTAAGATACTTAGAATACCAACACAAACGCTGCGACGTGTTCCTTTTTATGAAGAGTTTACAAGCTCAACATGCAGTCCGTGTGCATCTTTTAATGGTAGCACATTGAATCCCTTTATAGCGCTAAAAGGTGATCAACTTGTGTTAGTAAAATACCAGATGAACTGGCCCAACAACGGTGATCCCTACTATACAAATGAGGGTGGTATGCGCCGTGATTATTATGGTTTAAATGGAGTACCCATGCT
>JBAXYX010000219.1:0-3992 GCA_041670625.1 Lentimicrobiaceae bacterium
CTACTAATCGCACCTGTAAGGAATTGAAACAGGTATGCAGGATGAAATCTCCTGGGCCGTTCAACTACTAATCGCACCTGTAAGGAATTGAAACGATACGATCATAACAAGGTCGAAATTCTTTCTCACTACTAATCGCACCTGTAAGGAATTGAAACTGCGCTGGCCGGGCTAACAGAACGCTATGATCTCACTACTAATCGCACCTGTAAGGAATTGAAACACGGCCAATTGCACCTTCCCATTTATTGCAGTTGTCTACTAATCGCACCTGTAAGGAATTGAAACTTCGGTAAATTCATCTAATCGCTTCATCTCTGTATCTACTAATCGCACCTGTAAGGAATTGAAACTTACAATAGTTATAGATATCAATGTGCACCCAGGTCTACTAATCGCACCTGTAAGGAATTGAAACAACCGACCGACCACCGGGGCCCGACCGGCACCGCCTACTAATCGCACCTGTAAGGAATTGAAACCGATAGATGTGACTAAGGCACGCCCCTTCTTGATTCTACTAATCGCACCTGTAAGGAATTGAAACCAGCTACCGTTTGAGATCCCTTTGAAAATGGCACTATCTACTAATCGCACCTGTAAGGAATTGAAACTTCCGTACCTGCTGCTGTTGAAACTCCATTTCCTAAACTACTAATCGCACCTGTAAGGAATTGAAACCCATCAGCCAACATGCCAGTAAAATAATTCACAAACTACTAATCGCACCTGTAAGGAATTGAAACACAAATGACACATCCCATCCTTTTGATACATCATTCTACTAATCGCACCTGTAAGGAATTGAAACTATGTAAGGGATAGGGGCTTTTTAGCTCAGGCTGTCTACTAATCGCACCTACAAGGAATCGAAAAATCCTCCACCCTACTCTTGATGAATGCCAGGGCGGTCTTAATGCTTCAAGGTTAGCCCCCACATCCAGACACATAGGAACCCCGCTCCAAATAACCCTAGCCAGTTTACCCAGACAGGAAGTGTAAATCCTTCAATCATCACCGTTGCTTCTGTCAGGATGCGGATCAGATGCAGCAGGCCCACAATACCAAAGAGGGTGCCTGCTATACGTAATGCTAAAGTGGTTGTTGCCATAATGTTTATCGGATTTGCAACTCAAAGATAATGAATTCTGTTTCAACTTGTGGCCTTAACTTTATCGGTAAACATTTTTCCTTTACTCTTTACTTGCTATCTTTGCAGAAATTTACAGACAAATCATACCAGCTCACGATCTACGTCGTAACTGATTGTTGATAATTATTAGATTGCAGAAGCCTTTGGAATATTTGTTTTCCTTTGACTTCTCAAACACAAAAATATGGAAACAATAAGACTCCTTTTTTCTGGAACCGGCACCCCATCTACTATCCTTTATCTCTGTTTAACAGCTTTCATAGGGGTGCTTCTGGGAAAAGTTAAAATAATTAATGTAAAGCTGGGTATTGCCGGTGTGCTTTTTGCCGGCCTGTTCTTTGGTCACCTGGGTGCTCAATTCAATCCGGAAGTTTTACATTTTGTGCGTGAATTTGGACTTATTCTGTTCGTTTATGCTATTGGTATTGATGTCGGTCCACGTTTCTTCAGTGCCTTTCATAAAGATGGATTGAAGCTGAACCTTTTAGCTACCGGCATTGCAGTTATGGGCTTTACTATTGCTTATCTGATGTATTTTTGGGGCGGTGTTTCTCCTGCAGTCATTACCGGCGTTATGAGCGGTGCCGTGACCAATACTCCCGGATTAGGTGCCGCTCAGCAGGTACTTACGGAATTCGGCAAACCTCAGGATGCAGCTATTTCAGGTATGGGTTATGCGGTTGCTTATCCTTTTGGAGTGATTGGAACTATTCTTACGATGATCCTGGTAAAATCCATTTTCAGAATAAAAATAAAAAATGAAACTGATAATTACAATGAACAGTTAAAAAGTAATCAGAATAAACTTGAAAGTGTTGAAATTGCTATCAGCAATCCTAATATGTATGGGAAAGCAATCAGTTACATCAATAAAGTGGTGGATAAGGAATTGGTCATTTCCCGTATTTGCCGTGGCGGACAATTTATACTGGCTACTGAGAATGAAATATTGAAGGAAGGTGATGTAATTTTTGGCGTTTCGTCTATTGACGGCCTCGAAAACATCCGTTTAAAAATGGGTGATGTCAGGATTTCAGAAAAACGTGAAATATCAGGCGACCTGGCTATGTTTCATGTTTTGGTCACCAACCGGAAATTCGCCGGTAAAACCATTAAGCAGATTGGTATCTATCGCAGGTACGAAGCTAACATTACCCGAATATTCAGGGCAGGGATGGAAATTCTCCCAACCCGTGAAACTACTGTTGAACTTGGAGATACGGTAAGAATTGTTGGTAAACGTGATTTGTTGGAAGATATTCGTAAAGAACTTGGAAATTCATTAAAAGAACTTGCTCATCCCAATGTAGTCCCTATTTTCATTGGCATCTTCTTAGGTATTTTGCTTGGCAGTATTCCTATTTTTATTCCCGGGTTACCAGCCCCTGCTAAATTAGGCCTTGCCGGAGGACCTCTTATCATCGCTATACTTCTTGGCTTTAAAGGTCGTATTAAAAACTTCGATTTTTATATGACTCCGGGCGCTAACATGATGATCAGGGAATTGGGTATAACGCTCTTTTTAGCCTGTGTAGGTTTATCATCGGGCGGGCAATTTGTTCAGACTATTATGAATGGCGGGTACATGTGGTTAGTTTACGGAGCCGTTATAACCTTTGTTCCTATATTTATTACGGCGATCATTGCCCGGTTATTGAAAATTAATTATCTGAAAATTTGCGGTATTGTTGCCGGAGCTATGACTGATCCACCCGCACTTGAGTTTGCAAACGGGCTGGCGCCTGTGCATGCTCAATCCATGTCATATGCAACGGTATATCCTCTGGCTATGTTTTTGAGGATACTACTTGCTCAAACATTGATATTAATTACGCTGTAATGAAATGAACCGGCCAAAGGTTTCGGTTGCATACCTGTGGCAATAATTTGATAAAGTCACTGCTAAAAGTCGAAAAATCCCTTCTTGGAGCCTTGCTTATAAAGGACAATATTCGCTTTTTCGACGGTAATCATGCATCCGTAGCGTAGTTTTTCAAACCAGGGCAGGATCTTTTGAGTAAACTGTTCAATCTTTGCGGACTCATCCACAATCTCAATGACGACAGGGAGCTTTTCCGTTATTTCCCAGAACTTAACAGAACGAACTACACTGCTTGTGCCATAGCCCATTACACCCTTTAGAACGGTTGCCCCTGAAAGTCCGTAACGTTTGGCGGCAAAAACAACCATTTCATAAAGCAGGTTATGTTTGAACTTGTCTGTATTGCTTATAAAAATTCGTAGCAATTGCGCTTCACCTTTGATTTCCATAGTTAGATTGCTTTAATGATGAGATTGCCTGAATAGGTCGCCAAAATACCAACAAAGACGCTTAAGCTGATGTAAAGGGCTGAATAAAAAACGTTGCCATCCCTTAAAAGGGCCAGATTTTCATTTGCAAATGTTGAAAAAGTGGTAAATCCACCACAGAACCCAACAGTCAGAAACATCCTCCATTCAGCGCTCATCATGTTGCCACGTTCCGATATACCATAAAAAATCCCTATGAATAAACAGCCCAGTATATTAACCATGAAAGTACCATAGGGAAAGGATGAAAAAACACTGTTCTGGATTAATCGTGAAGTCAGGAAACGCAAAACGCCACCAATGAAACTGCCTGTACCAATAATAAGAATCAATTTTAACATATAAGGCGATTTAAAGCTAACTCTACAGCCGGGAACAAATATATTGAAATATTGAATTCCGAATACTTGCTTTCAGCGAATGAACGGATTTGCTGGTATCTTTACTCTATGGAATTCATCATCACCCTGAGATATAGTTGCGTGCCTCAGGCCCGTAATTACGACAATTTTCTCTTATACAGGGATAC
>JBAXYX010000220.1:0-3914 GCA_041670625.1 Lentimicrobiaceae bacterium
AAAGGATTTAATATAGCACGCCCTTTATAACCCACCGGGCTATCGATCTGTACCACATCTTCCTTAGTCATTTGCAAATAGAATTCTTTCAAAGCAGGTGCTCCATTGGATTCCTCACTAGCAGCAAAACGGCTTCCCATCTGCACACCATTGGCTCCCAATTTCAGTAACTCTGCTATATCATGTCCGTCAACAGCACCACCGGCCGCAATAACGGGTATATTAACTTCTGCCACAATTTCAGGCAGAATGTCTTTAATTGATCTTTGGGTTCCCAAATGTCCCCCAGCTTCTGTTCCTTCCACTACTATAGCCGCAGCACCCAACTTTTCTGATATCTTTGCTAGCTTTAAAGAGGATACAATAGGAACTATAGCTACACCATATTCCCGTCCAACAGCGAACATATCTCTTGAAAATCCGGCGCCGGCTACAATCAGATCTATCTTTTCTTCTGCTGCTGTAGTAATCAGTCCCAAGAAAGCACGAGCAGCAACCATGGCATTTATACCAATAAGGCCCTTGCCCTCAGAAAGTTTTCTGGCCAATCTGATTTCCTTGCGCAATTCTTCAAAAGGCATTCCAGATGCAGCAATAAGACCAATGCCGCCTTCTCTTGCCACTGCTGCGGCTAAACTAGCAGTAGAAAGCCTAATAGCCATTCCTCCTTGCACAATAGGAATTGCAGCAACTTTATCACCAATTTTTAGCACTGGTAAATTCAACAAATATCCCCCATTTCAGGACTTAATAAAAAATTAGGATAAATTTCGGAAAGTCCTCTAATAGGGGACTTTCCGAACATAATTCAATTATTTTTTATCCAACAAATCTACTGCATCTTTAACAGTGCGAATTTTTTCAGCCACCTCATCAGGAATCTCAGTGTTGAACTCTTCTTCAAAAGCCATGATTAATTCAACAATGTCCAAAGAGTCAGCGCCCAAATCATCAATGAAAGTGGACTCCATTTTTACGTCATCAGCGTCAACGCTTAATTGTTCAACGGTAATTGCTTTTACTTTATCAAATGTACTCATTCCAGTTCACCCCCTTCCAAAGGATATGTTTTTGTTCATTACCTACATCACCATGCCACCGTCAACGTGTAACGTTTGTCCGGTTATATAAGCAGCCTCTTCCGATACTAGGAATAGCACTGCGTTGGCAACATCTTTGGGTTCACCGGCACGTTTTAAAGGAATACCGGTCAACATTTCTTCTACTACCTTTTCAGGCAGCACTTGCGTCATATCAGTGGAAATAAAACCAGGAGCGACGGCATTAACATTAATTCCTCTGGAAGCAACTTCTTTGGCAACGGATTTTGTAAATCCGATACACCCTGCTTTAGCAGCAGCATAATTTGCCTGGCTGGCGTTACCCATAACCCCAACTACTGAAGAGATGTTAACTATCTTTCCTGCTCTTTGTTTCATCATATGCTTAACCGCTGCTTTAGTGCAATTAAAAACGCCTTTTAGATTGGTTGAAAGTACTGCATCCCAATCTTCTTCTTTCATTCTAACAAGCAACCCATCACGAGTAATGCCTGCATTGTTGATAAGTATATCAATTTTGCCCAGTTCTGTAACTACTTTTTCTACTATTTCCATAGCAACAACAGTATTAGCAACATCGCCTTGTACCAAAATAGCTTTGCGGCCCATAGCGTTTACTTCATCTGCTACTGCTTGAGCAGCAGTTATATTTCCTGCATAATTTATGGCTACATTAGCACCTGCACTTGCAAGAGCCAAAACAATAGCCTTACCTATACCACGGGAACCACCTGTAACTAATGCTACCTTACCGTCTAGAGTCATTCTATCTAACCTCCTTGAAATAAGCAAGGGTTTTTTCTAAACTTGCCTCGTCTTCTACGTTAAGACCAGTGAATTCCTTTGCTATTTTTTTGGTGAAACCGGTTAATACCTTACCAGGACCTACCTCTACGAAGGAAGTTACTCCACTGTCAATCATATTCCTAACTGATGTTTCCCATAATACGGGCATAGCAGCTTGTTTAACCAAAAGTTCTTGTATTTCAACAGCGTTGGTTTCACCTTGTGCTGTTACATTAGCCACTACAGGAATCTTAGCATCATGAAAAGCAACATTTTTCAATTCTTCCGCCAACCTTATAGAAGCCGGTTTCATCAATGAACTGTGGAAAGGTGCGCTTACCGGAAGTAAGATAGTGCGTTTAGCGCCTGCGGCTTTTAGTTCTTCAATAGCTTTATTAACGCCTTCTACGGCACCGGCAATAACAACCTGACCGGGGCAATTAAAGTTTACTGCTTGAACAGCTTTGCCGGTAGCAGCCTCTACGCTCTTACAAATTTCTACTATTTTATCACTGTCTAGACCTAAGACAGCGGCCATACTTCCCTCACCAACAGGGACTGCTTCCTGCATAAACTTACCACGTTTACGTACTGTACGAACCGCATCAGCAAAACTAATGGCCCCAGCAGCAACTAAAGCAGAATACTCGCCTAAGCTGTGTCCAGCTGCAATATCAGGTTCAATACCATTTTCGTTCAAAACTTTCATGGCTGCGATGCTACAAGTTAAAATAGCAGGTTGAGTATTATATGTCAAGCGCAATTGATCTTCAGGACCTTCAAAACACATTTTGCTAATAGAAAATCCCAAGGCCTCATCAGCTTCTTTGAATACATCGCGAACTATAGAATAATTATCATAGAATTCTTTCATCATTCCTACGGTCTGCGAACCTTGACCAGGAAATATAAATGCTATTTTGCTCATTGTAAAACTCCTCTCTAAATCTCGTGTATCCTGTAAGTATCTTATTTCCAAAGTTACTTAAAATTATTTATGCCATTTTACTAGTACGGAAGCCCAAGTAAGGCCTGCACCAAATCCTACCAGCAATACATTTTGATCTTTCTTCAACCTGCCTTCTTCCCTTGCTTCACACAAAGCAATAGGAATAGATGCGGCTGAAGTATTACCGTATTTTTCAACATTAACCATGATTTTATCCGTAGACAATTTCAAACGTTTAGCTGCAGAGTCGATAATACGAATATTTGCTTGATGTGGCACCAAAAGATCAATATCGTCTTTTTTTAGTCCAGCCTTTTCCAACACGCGTAAGGCTGTTCTTGCCATAATTTTAATCGCAAACTTGAAAACATCATTGCCACTCATGTGTATGAAGTGCTCACAAGCGTCCACAGTTTCATGGGAAGCAGGTTTTCTAGATCCTCCTGCAGGCATGCTTAAATATGGTCCGCCACTACCGTCAGCGCCCAAATCAATGGCCAAAATACCATATCCTTCTTCTACCTTGCCTAGTACTGCCGCTCCTGCACCATCACCAAAAAGCACACAAGTATTTCTGTCTTTCCAATTCATAATGCGAGAAAGTGTCTCCGCTCCTACAACCAATACATGTTTGTACAATCCGGAAGCAATTAACTGACTAGCTACCGCAGCTCCGTAGACAAAACCTGAACAACCAGCTGACAAGTCAAACGCAGCAGCATGCTTGGCTCCAATTTTGTCTTGCACCAAACAAGCCGTGGAAGGAAATTTGGTATCAGGAGTTTCTGTAGCTACAATGACCAAATCAATGTCATCAGGCGTTAATCCAGCATCAGCAATAGCTAAATTGGCAGCTCGTACCGCTAAATCAGAAGTAGCATCTTCCGGTGCTGCAATATGCCTCTCTTTTATGCCGGTACGTTCCACAATCCAATCATTGTTTGTATCTACTAGTTTTTCCAAATCATAATTAGTAACTACTTTTTCCGGAACATAGCAGCCCATGCCTAAAAATCCAACGCTTTGTTTAATCATATAATTATACTCTTCCATTCTCATGTAAAATTTCCGTGCCGATGCGACCGACCACATCTTTTTCTGTCAAATTAATTGCTACG
>JBAXYX010000221.1:0-3912 GCA_041670625.1 Lentimicrobiaceae bacterium
ATTCGAATAATGCCTGCTTTTATCGAAGCTGATCTGAACCTGGTCTGTTCCTGTACCGTATTTATACCAGGGCAAGGTTGGAAATGAAGTTATACCGAATAAAGAATTATATGAAGCGGATTGCTGCTATCCTTGATGTGACTATTGAATGGATACCTAAACACCTATTTGATGACTATCTGAAGATGATCCTTCTGAATATAATCCTTCACCTGTTTCCGGGTCCTATGCCCGACTGTTTCGGCATTAAATGTAAATTATTATTACTGTCCGGTAAAAATGAGTAGGGCAAAAAATCAGGGCCGTTTCACTCTCTTGGAATCCAGCCTTTTTACTTCCATTGCAGTTGCGACACCCCAAAGGAAATGTTTAGGAGCAAAAACGCCTATTTTACCGGACAGCCGCCAGGTCAACCCTCTTTCATTCCTTGATGAACATAGCAAAAATGCCCATTTTGCCGGACAGCCGCTCTATGCATAACTATTAAAATTGACCGATGTTCAAGCAATAGCGCGATTAAGTCCAAAAGGAGGTCACGACCGTTATACCCGAAAACTTGATGGTTACTCTCACTTTGTAATATTGCTATTTTCAGGTTTGATGCACTATGATTCTCTTCGTGAAATAGTTGTAGGAATGGAGTATTCTATGTAACCAAAATGAAGGAGAACATGCATTACACCCGACTCAACGGTTATGGCCTTTTGAAATAGAACTCCTGAAACCGCCAACCTGAATTTATCATTCATTCACATTTCTAGTTAACACGGATTAAACACGGACTTAACACGGACTATATACGCATAAATGCGTCTGAAGCCCGTATTTAGTCCTAATTGAGTACGAATTGGCACGATATTTGATGTATATTATTACACTTAATACAGAAAACAAGGACCATCGTAAGAAAAGGAGAAACCTTGTCGGGCACCGTTGGACAGGTGGTATAATATGAAATATACGGTAAGAAAGCTATGCGCATCGTACCCACAGGCGTTCGGCATTTCAGGAAGCGATGTCGGCCAATTTGGACAACTGCAACAATGTCCTTCGGGAGCAGAAAGCTGCTATCCGTGATGTGATGATTGAATGGATCCCTCTTCAACTATTTGATGACTGCATGAAGATGATCCTTTACATATTTCCGGTTTTGTGCCCGGCCGTTTCGGCATTAAATGTAAAACATGGGAAAAAGTGCCCTGCAATAAAGGTAGTGGAGATTTGCCATTAGTATAACGGGGATTTGCCATGAGCATAGTGGGGATTTGCTATTAGGGTAGTGGGGATTTGCTATTAGTATCGCGGAGAGGTGATATTTTATCTCTGATAAAGTACTATTTAAACAGCTTCAGGAACATGGGTGGTAAATAAGGTTCCGTATTTTTGAGGGAAATACAAATAGCCAAAAATTTATGGATGACAAAGGAATGTGGGGTAGCCCGGATTGGATAATTAACCCGGATCAATGGAGTAGCTCGACTAACCGGATCCCTTCATCTTCAATGGTGATCATTTTAAGTTTATATAACCTGCCAACAGATTGCTTGAAGTTCTTTTTGCTTATGCCCAATGACAGGTATATTTCTTCAGGAGAACTTTTGTCATTAAGAGGTAAAAAACTGTTGTTGTTCTTCAATTCTGTTAAGATTTTCAGGGATAAATCGTCAATTTTGTTCTTATAGCCGGTTTTGTATATGCTTAAGTCAATCTTACCGTCTTCTCTTATATTTTTAATATAACCGGTCATTTTTTGACCGTGTTTAAGATTCTGGAATACTTCATTAGCATAAATAACTCCTTCATAGCGGTTATTTATGATGGCTTTAAATCCCAAATCAGAAGCTGCATATAGCAGCAAATCAACTTCCTGGTCTACTTTTAATTCACCGGTATCTGAATCAATATATTTTTCAAGTTGTGTAGAAGCAGCAATTCTGCCAGTGTCATCTGAATAAACGTAAACCACGTACCAGTTTCCTTCAACAAGCTTATGAAGCTGCTCCCGGTAAGGTACCAATAAATCCTTTTCGAGACCCCAGTCTAAAAAAGCGCCAACCGGATTTACTGCTTTTACTTGTAGATAAGCGAAATCACCAACAATGGCAAATGGTTTTTGGGTGGTTGCAATAAGCCGGTCCATTGAATCGAAGTACACAAAAACGGTGAGTAAATCATCGGGTTTGCTATTATCAGGTACCCATTTCATGGGCAATAATATTTCACCTGATTCCCCTCCATCAAGGTAAACGCCAAAATCTACGATTTTTGAAATGCCTAAGGTATTATATGCTCCTGGAATTGCCATATGATTAAAGTATTAGCTGGTGAAAAGCAGTTGACCAAGTTGTTCTATTTTACTAAGAGCTTCAATATGGATACTCTTAGCAATGCTTTTGGCTGCTTTAAGATTATTTTTCGATATAACGATTGATTTGAAACCGAGTTTTTCAGCTTCCGATACTCGCTGTTCAATTCTGTTAACAGGCCTGATTTCACCAGATAACCCGATTTCACCAGCGAAACATATTTTCGATTCTACAGGTATATCAATGTTCGATGATAAAATGGCGCTTACAATGGAGAGGTCAGTAGCAGGATCAGCCACTCTTATACCGCCCGCGATATTCAGGAATACGTCTTTGGTGCTGAGCTTGAATCCACATCGTTTTTCAAGAACAGCCAAAAGCATATTTAACCGGCGGCTGTCGAATCCAGTACTTGATCGTTGGGGAGTACCATAGGCTGCCGTGCTCACCAAAGCCTGTGTTTCAATTAGCATGGGCCTTATTCCCTCAAGGGTTGCTGCAACGGCAGTTCCACTTAGTAATTCTTCATGTTGACCTAATAGTAATTCAGAAGGATTGTTCACTTCACGTAAGCCGGAATTGTTCATTTCATAAATACCGAGTTCTGAAGTGCTTCCAAACCTGTTCTTTACTGATCGTAATATTCTGAACCCGTAGTTTCTGTCGCCTTCAAATTGAAGCACGGTATCAACCATGTGCTCAAGTACCTTCGGGCCTGCCAGAGTGCCTTCCTTGGTGATGTGTCCTATCAGGAATACCGGAATATTAGTCCGCTTTGCAAATTGTGACAGTTCAAATGCTGTTTCCCTTATTTGGGAAATACTACCGGGTGAGGCATCCAGACTTTCACTTACAAGCGTTTGAATGGAATCAATAAGTAATATTTGGGGTTTTAGCTTCTCACATTGATTGATGATTTGTGATGAAGAGGTTTCAGTTAAGATGTAACATTCATTTTTACCGAGCCCAAGTCGTTCAGCACGCATCCTGATTTGTTGTTCACTCTCTTCGCCTGATACGTATAAAAACCGTTGTTTGCTAATGTTTAAGGCTATCTGAAGCATGAGGGTTGATTTCCCTATACCGGGTTCTCCACCTATCAATACCACTGAACCCGGTACCAAGCCTCCGCCGAGCACCCTGTTAAGTTCATTGTTACCGGTATTGATCCTTTGTTCTTCTGATAAAGAGACCTCATTAATGGGAATAGGGAATTTCCCTGGTTGGTGTGTCGAAGACTTATTTTCAGCCCGTTGTATAACTTCTTCCGTATATGTGTTCCATTCTCCGCATGATGGGCATTTCCCAATCCACTTAGGTGACTCTGATCCGCAATTACGACAGAAAAAAGCAGTCTTCACTTTTGCCATTATAATATTTAATGAGTTAACCCTTTAATCTTTTTTTCAATAGCAGTGGTTGAAAAGCCGGGCAAATACGCTAAGGTAACAACCTTGCCACCCTTTGACAGGACTATATCACTGCCAACAATTTCTTCAACTTTATAATCAGCGCCTTTAACTAACACATCAGGCTGTATCATGCTGATGAGTTCATACGGAGTGTCTTCATTAAAAAGCACTACGGCTGTTACAAATGACATGGA
>JBAXYX010000222.1:0-3882 GCA_041670625.1 Lentimicrobiaceae bacterium
TCCCCGTTAGTGATGCTCAAGTAAGTTACAGGGTGGTTCGCACCGCAAGTTTTCCATTTTTCAGATATGGCTATTTCATGTGGCCTCCCTTAAATATTCCTGAGGCCGAAATAGCCAATGGTATTCTGACTACAAATAGTGAAGGAACCTTTAACATAACGTTTACTGCAGAGCCTGACCCGTCAGAATATGGTGATAAGAATCCATTGTATTCCTTTATGATTTATGCGGATGTGTCTGACATAAACGGTGAAACACAATCAGGCAATACGTCTGTAAATGTGAGCAACAAAGCTTTATTACTTGAATCGGATATTGCATCAGAGATTAATGCTTCCCAATGGGCACCGGTAAAAGTAAAAGCAACAAACCTTAGCGGTAAACCTGTTCCTGTTTCTATCAAGGCAGAATTGTATCAACTAAAGGAGAAGGAACTGTTAGTACCCCGTAAATGGGATGAACCTGATACGGCACTTTATTCACGTGAAGACTTCACAAAACGGCTGCCCTGCTATCCTTTTATGAAGGCGACAGATGTCGCTTTTAAAGATAAACTTGTTTTTTCGCAGATCATCAACACCGCCACTGACAGCACTCTGAAGATCAAAGATTTGGACATTGAGCCGGGCAGGTACTTGCTAATCTTGTCGGCTGTTGATGCTTTTGGAACGCCGGTATCAGTTGAAAAGCCAGTGGTGATATATGATCCTGAATCACGTAAAATACCTGAACCTGCTCATTTATGGTTTACACTGATTAACCCAAAGCCCATGCAGGGAGAGAAGCTGAAGATATTGACCGGAAGCGCTGTTCAGGGACGATTATTGATGGAAATTCAATCGGCAGGTGAACTATTAAAACATCAGTGGTATGACCTGTCGAAACAGCAACTGATAGAATTTGCACTACCTGAAGGTTTAACCGGCCAGGTGAACCTGATGGCTAACCTGGTATATGGTAATTCAAACTTTAGCGAACAGATTGAGTTTACCGTTCCTGATAAATCCAAACTGCTGAACTATACATTTGAAACATTCCGCAGTCCTCTGTTGCCGGGTAGTTCGGAGAAATGGAAGATCAAAATAACTGACTCTGAAGGGAAACCGTTGCAGGCTGAACTGATGGCCGGCATGTATGATGCTTCACTGGACGCGTTTGTTAAACATGGCTGGGATTTTCAACTCTTCCAACCATGGCATGGAACGTATAACTGGGAACTTCAACAGGCGTTCAAATTTGTTGGCAGCCTTCAGGCCTCATCTGATCGATATATATCACTTTATCCTGAGATACAGGAATATGATAAGCTTAACTGGTTTGGATATAATAGTTTCAACAACAGGTTTGGTGGTGGCATAAAATCATTATCGGCCAAAGGACAATTATATAAAGAAAATGATTCAAGAGCATTGGTACAAGAGGAAGTTTTCTCCATTGTATCTGATAACCTTGAGGTTATTGAAACTTCGGCTGTACCTGAAGCACCGGCAAAAGCTGAAGTACAGATACGTCGTAACCTACAGGAAACCGCCTTTTTCTATCCTCATTTAACCACGAATAAAGCAGGGGAGGTGTGGGTTGAATTTACGGTGCCCGAAGCGCTCACCCGCTGGAACTTCATGGGGCTTGCCCATACAGTGAACCTTCAGAACGGACCGTTCAACAAGCAAGTGGTGACCCGTAAAGAGCTGATGGTTACTCCGAATTTGCCGCGTTATTTCCGCGAAGGCGATCATATAGTGATCCAGGCTAAAGTGAGCAACCTTGCCTCGAATCCGGTACAGGGAGAAGCACAACTTTTGTTGATGGATGCAATGACCATGGAGCCGATGAACAGTCAATTTAAAAATGCTGAAAGTTCCAAGCCTTTTAGTTTGCCCGTTAACGGGAATGGCACTATAAGCTGGCAGATTGAAATACCCGAAAGCATGGATGCAGTGATGGTTCGTATCACGGCCATTGCAGGCAATCACAGTGATGGCGAGGAGGTATTATTACCTATACTGACCAACAGGATGATGGTAACGGAAACATTGCCATTACCTATAAATGGTAACACCAGGAAGACCTTTAAACTTGATCAGTTAGCTAATGGAACAGGCAGCAAAACACTTAAAAATTACAGACTTACATTGGAATATACTTCCAATCCCGCCTGGTATGCATTGCAGGCTTTGCCCTGGCTGGAATCAAATGAAAAAGAAAACTCTGATCAGTTGTTTAACCGTTTCTATGCTAACAGTCTTGCTGCTCATGTAGCTAATAGCAGTCCGAAAATTCGCAGTGTATTCGAGTCATGGAAAAATAGGACTCCTGATGCATTATGGTCAAATCTGGAGAAGAATGAGGAGCTGAAAGCGTTGTTTATTGAGGAAACGCCATGGCTGATGGATGCTAAGAATGAATCAGAGCAAAAGCAGAAACTGGCACTCATGTTCGACTTGAACCGGATTGCATCCCAAAAGGAAGCAGCTTTGTATAAGTTACAACAAAGTCAGTCAGCCAATGGCGGATGGCCCTGGTTTCAAGGGATGCCTGAAAGCCGCTATATTACCCAATGGATAGTCACGGGGATGGGCAAACTGCATTATATTAAAGTGAATAACCTTGCCACTGATAATGACTCCAGGCAAATGGTACAGAAAGCAGTCAACTATTTGAGTGAAAGGATCGTTGATGATTATCAGCGGATACTCAAAGAATCGAAGGAACCTGATAAGGACCACCTTGGATATGAGCATATTCAGTTCCTGTACGCACTCAGTTATCTTGACGGAGTGGTACAACTACCTGAAAAGGCCAATCCGGCCATTGCATACTTTAGCAACCAGGCCCGTAAGTACTGGACAACAAGAAGCCTGTATGCCCAGTCCATGATAGCGCTTTGGGCGGGCCGTAATGGTGATAAACAGACCTGCGGGAGTATTATAGCATCTTTGCGTGAAAGAGCAATTGTAAGCCCTGAAATGGGCACCTGGTGGAGAGATAATCGCAGAGGCTACTTCTGGTATCAGGCGCCTGTTGAAACACAAGCTTTGATTATTGAGCTTTTTGAAGAACTGGGCAATAACAAAGCTGAAGTTGACCAGATGAAAACCTGGCTGCTTAAACAGAAGCAAACACAATCATGGGAAACAACTACAGGTACGGCCGATGCTGTATATGCCTTATTATTGAGAGGTTCTGACTGGTTACAAACTGATCCTTCGGTTGTAATTACGGTGGGTAACATTACCGTTGATCCATCAAAAGACAAAGATATACAAACGGATGCCGGTACCGGGTATTTCAAGACCTCCTGGAGCAAGACTGAAATCACCTCTTCAATGGGAAATGTTACGGTGAGCAAGTCAACCGAAGGACCGGCCTGGGGTGCACTCTACTATCAGTATTTTGAAAACCTCGATAAAATAAAGGCTGCCGATAGTCCTCTGAAGATCACCAAACAATTATATATTCGTGAAAACACTCCTTCAGGTCCTCGTCTTACTGCTATTACAGAAAGTCATCCGTTAGAAGTAGGACAACAACTTACAGTCCGAGTAGAGATTACCGTTGATCGCGACCTTGAATACGTACACCTGAAGGATATGCGGGCCGCAGCTTTTGAACCGGTAAACACCCTGTCGGGTTACCAGTGGAAAGGCGGGTTAGGCTATTATGAAAGTACACGTGATGCTTCCACTAATTTCTTCTTCTACTATCTGCCCAAAGGTACCCATGTATTTGAATACCCGTTGGTAGTATCACAAAAGGGGGAATTCTCCAATGGTATCAGTACTATCCAGTGCATGTACGCTCCTGAGTTTACCGCACATTCTGAAGGGATCAAAGTAACGGTTGAATAGTGGAACGGACCCTTTCACAGATGCTGATAATAAA
>JBAXYX010000223.1:0-3788 GCA_041670625.1 Lentimicrobiaceae bacterium
AATGACCTGATCTTTTTACTTGGTATAAATGCTCCTTTTACTGACAAAACCAGAATGAAAATAAACTACTCATACGATTTTGTACTTACAGAGATCAGACAAGGTACCGGGTGCTCACACGAAATAGGTATTACATTCGAGCTTGATGATTTCAATATTTTTAAACGTAGTAGCGGTTCAGGTTTTGGATCATCACCAAGGAATAACAGATCAAAAGAAGAGCTTGAATGCTGTCCGTTTTAGTTAGATTGGATTATGTGAATCTTATATGTGATCTAACAAATTCAATAGAAACGCGATTCCCCCGATCATAATTGTTTATGGTTTTCGCTAAAGGTTGCCTTTTTCAGGGCAACCTTTTTTTACTGATATCACACTTAATGTGATAAAGATATTTTGCTTGATCCATTTGATAAGGATCTCAACAACTTTAATTCAGATGGTATCCCTGGCTGTTCTTTTCAAGGGCCACAAAGTACTCATACTTTTCAATATCAATTGGATAATCCCAACATCCTAACCTATGGAATAACTCACCTCCAAAACCTGTTTTAAACCTATATAAACCAGACAAGGGATGTGAAGGATCAGGGCACGGGGCAACTCCAAACATATCATATTCGATACATCCCCTTTCTCTTGCGATGCTCATAGCCTTCCATTGTAACGCATAAGTAGCCATCAAGTTTCTATGTTCACTGGTTGATGCGCCATAAAGATAAGATGCTCTTTTACCAGAAATAACCAGAAACATAGCAGCAAGCGGATAATTATCCATCTCAGCCAATAAAAGCATAACATCAGTATATTCACACTGGTTGCTAAGTTTCCCTAAAAAAACCGCATGGAAATATTCAATATTATGAAGGTAAAAATTATTTCTGGTAGCAGTTTCCTGATACATTTTATACCATGTGGGTAGATATTCTGCTCCGACTGACCTTACGGTTACTCCTTTACGAATTGACAATCCAATGTTATACCGGGTTTTAGGTTTCATTCGATTTAATAAAACATTGGAATCATCATGAAGGCTAAGGAATAAAGTACTTGAAGGGAGATTATTTGTAGGTGACTTCCTGAAATTCCACTTCTGCGTATTGATATTGAACCGCAACTCTTGGGTAGATTTTTCAGGAGGGCCTATCCACCAACCATTCTGATCGTAATAATCATTCTCCTTAGCCCAAAATGACTCCCAACAAAGATCATATCGAATAAACATACAATTCAAGGGCAAATAAGAGCGTAAACATTCGGAGAGTTCCTCTAAAAAAGCACCCTGAAATTCTTCCGATGGTTCAATTTCAGGACCGTATGGAACATAGGCATAGCATAGTTGATTGTTTAACCGGTGAATGATTACCAGCAAATCAGATAATACTGCTGTTCCATCCTTCAGACTACTTGACAGGTTTTGACTTTTAACTTTAAAATTAATGGCTATCGAATTTAATCCTAATTTCTTTTTTAATGCTGACCAAAATCCACTCTGTTGAATTATCGGTGTTTCAAAAAGTTCATCAGTCTCTTTACAATAAACATCACTAATCATTACTTAAATTTTATAGCTAACCATTAATGGGTATTCAAAAAAAGAATACGCTCTTCGCTTTTTCTTGTGTTAGCTGATATCTTAAACAATATGACCAAATACAAGACAAATTTAGTACATTTTTGATTGTCAGCCTGTAATTGATATACCTGTGGGGTTGTTAATCTCAGTTATCCACATAAGGTATGCTCTTCGCCTGAACGTTGCATTAACTAGTATAACCTCCGTTGACTTATCACTGCATATACCCCGGCTCTTGGCTAATCGTTAGCGGCTATAATCGAACATCAAGGGCTTACATCTCCATATTAGTAATTATTTATAACACACAGTATAAAAGAGGCTGTCAACAATTGACAGCCTCTTTTCAATTAGATTAGATCGATTTAACGATTATTTAGTTACAACAATTTTCCTTGAAATGCTTTCGCCTGACCTGGTTATGAATTTAACCATGTAAGCGCCGGCATCGTAATTGCTGACATTCAAACGAACGGTCTGATTTTTAGTTACTACTTGCTCGGCAACAACCTGGCCCAGGTAGTTATAAACTACAAACTGGCTGATGTTGTCGGTAAGCTCGATGTTAACCATGTCATTCGACGGGTTCGGGTAAATGCTAAGTACTTCAGTTGCTATATCTCCATTGGAGGTGATAATGACACATGAATCATTGCTGAAATCTGATTCACAATCAGTATAAACTGCAGTCACTTTATAACATACTTCTTTGCCCAATACAGAGATAGCAGGATCGTTATCAAGGTAAGAGGTTTCAGTTGTACTGATCAGGAAATTACCATCACGGAATATTTTGTATCCTGTGAGTTCACGTCCTTTAGTATTGTCAGCAGGTACGCTGACAGAGTTTGCATGGGCATTGGTACTTAATACAAGTGTACCGTTACTCGTGTAAACAGATGGGTCAACAACAGGTTGTAAGCTTACTGGAGCTTTACCGGTTGATTCAACGAATCCTTCAATATTCCAATTGTAGTTCAAAGATGCAACTAAAACTGACATAGGATCCCATGCAATGCCATCCATTGAAATCATGTCGCCAAAACCAGCAACAGCAGGGCCTTCATCACAACCAGCCGGGAATGCACCGTTAGCATGAGTTACCGTATAACCAAACCAAAGTTCGGTAGTAGCAGTAACAGGAACAGGAGCGTTCAAAACGAACTCATTCCACTGACTGTCAACAAATGAAGGAACAGGTTGGCTTACTACCAACTGGCTTGCATTTGCACCTGTCCATACTTTCAATACAAAGGTACTTCCGGTTGCTGCGTTAGGGAATATTCTGATTTTGGTCAGGTTAGCACCTGCATACTCGGTAAGTTGAGCAGCAGTAAAACGTGCGGCGCAACTGAAAGTTCCACCACCATTCATACCAACACCATTACCGGTATTAGTTCCACTATCCCATGCGAGCCATGCATTGATGACAACAGGTCCTTCAGGAGCTTCCCATGTGAGTTCAACCTGATCACCAAAGTGGTCGTTGATTTTTGCAACAAAATTGGTAGGAGCATCACATGAACGATAAATGTGTACATTATCAACCAGCCAGTTATTAATATCAAGAGTATTCAAACCTTTAGCTGTAAACCTTACACGGAATACTTTGTTTTTGGCTGTACTAGTGATATCAATATGTTTAGATTCCCAATCCATATCACCTTCAGCGGTGTAAGTTGCTAAAGGAACCCATGCTGAACCGTTGAATATCTCTACTATCATTTTTTCATCACCCGTAGCAGTATTATCATCGAGTTTCAGATCAAAATCAAGATAGAATTTACCATCGATATATCCGTCAATACCAATACCATTCATCCATGAACTGGTTAAAGATAGAGTATAATCGGTATGAACAGGTGAATAAGTGAATTTAGCCGAAGGTGCCGGATTGCCTGCTTGTCCGTCAGGTACCCAATTCTCACCGTCAGTTGTCCATTTGTTCAACGTAAAACCATTGTCGAAAGTTTCAATAAATGGAAGATCAAAACCATAAATGACTTCAACATCTATCGGCCCTTCAATCATTGATTCGGCAGTCTGACCAGGATATCCGTAAGGAGTGAGGTCGTAAACAGCAGTTACATGATAGCTATAAACACCCGGATTAAGATTATAATCGAAAGCTTCGAGGGTAGGATGAGCAACGTATGATACGAATGCATTATCACGATAAACGTTGTAGCCCTTAAGCCCTTTAACAGCGCGG